>NZ_JAGMUE010000089.1:0-37204 GCF_019049165.1 Streptomyces sp. AC627_RSS907 | reverse complement strand
GCTCAGATACGACGTCTCGGTCGAAGTCCTGACCCGGGGACACCACCCCCGGACAGCCGCCGTCACGGCCCATCTGAAGCACTGCCCGCAATGCCGGCACGTCTACGACGACCTCAGGGAAACAGCAAGCCTGCTGTCCCTGCTCGGCCCGGACAGCGGCCCACCCGACGACACCACACCACCCACACCCGCACCACCCCCCGAACGACGCACAGCAACCACACAGCGAAAACCCCGCGGCAACCACCCCTCACCCGACACCCGCCGCACACGGTGCACACCCACACACCGACGGACCGAACCCACCGGCCCCCCACACACCCACCACCCATGACCCACTCCCCCACCACACCACCCGACACAGAAACACGAAGGACGACATGCCCGGCTCATATCACACACTGATAGTCGGCGCGGGAATCGCCGGCCTGACCCCCGCCCTCCGCAACTTCGTCCTACGCCGCGCAGCTGACAGGCTCTACGACACGGCCTTCGCACCACTACGCGACACACCCTGACACCACACCCCACACACGCACCCCCTACGCAGGAGGAACTCCCGCCTGGCGTCCGGACCCGCGCCTCTGGCGGAACCCGGTGAAGCAAGGCTCAGGGAAGGCAGGCGGGTGGGTCCGGAACGGCCTGTGGTGT
Source organism: Streptomyces sp. AC627_RSS907 (assembly GCF_019049165.1). Classification (NCBI taxonomy): domain Bacteria; kingdom Bacillati; phylum Actinomycetota; class Actinomycetes; order Kitasatosporales; family Streptomycetaceae; genus Streptomyces; species Streptomyces sp. AC627_RSS907. The sequence continues at coordinate 36,553 of NZ_JAGMUE010000089.1, read as the reverse complement.
GCCGTGGACGCCCGCCGCGTCACCGCAGCATGCGCCGAGGAACCCGTCCGCGGAACGCGGGGCGGCAACGGCACGGCAGAGACCTGGCCCGCCCGGCCCGGTCCGACCAAATACCCGAGGTCCGGGAGGCCGTCGACGTGCCCTCAACCGGCCGTCCCCCCTGCGGCTTCCGCCGTCAGAGACCGTCGGCGGAACTCGGAGCGGCAACCGGTGGGGTCGGCGTCTGGCCCGCCGGGTCCGGAACGGCCTGCGGTGTGCCGTGGACGCCCGCCGCGTCCCCGAGCCGGCCCACGGGCAGCCAGATGTAGACGATGCCGTCCGGAGCGACCAGCAGCCCGCCGTGGACGGCGGCACAGTGCGTGCCGATGTGGCGGGCTGCCTTGCGTGCCGACAGGCCGGTACCGGCCAGGGCGATGCGCAGCATGCCGGGTTCGCGCCATACGGTCACGTGTACCGTGCCGCTTCCCGCCGCGCTCAGACAGGCCTCCACGATGTGGAACGCCGCGAGGTCGACGTCGCCGGGCAGTTCGTCCGTTGCGCCCGGTGAGCGGTGCAGCACCACCGGTCGGCCCCGGGCACGGTTTTCCCGGCATAGGACTTCCAGGTCCGCGGTGGTGCGCTGGGGCGCGAGTGCGGCGGCCTGCTGGGTCCGCCGCAGCCCGTCGAGAAGCGCGCGCATGCCCGCCAGCGCCTTGCGGGCCTCATCGGCAACCTGCTCCAGCCGGCCGTTCTCGGCGTGCGCGATCATCTCGCCCGTGTGGTGCAGCACGGCCTTCTCCAGTCCTGCTGCCATCCGGGCCCGCTCGGCGTGGGCCGCGGCCTCCTTCTGCCACCTCGACGCCTGCACGACGCCGTCCTCGCGCAGCACCACCCTCAGGCGGTAGCGGTATACCGCCCAGCCGGACGTCCCCGCCGCGCCGAGGACCGTCACCAGCCCGGCCGCCACCAGCAGGGTGATGTAGGTCCCCGCGAAGATGTCGGCCCGGTACCCGTCGATGTCACCGTCGGCCAGTGCTGTCGCTGTCACCAGTACGGTGTGTACGGCAGCCGTGAGGAGCACGGCCGGCCAGGTGGGAACCGCCCGCGCGAGGCGTGAGGGCCCGGTCGGCTGCCGGCCGTAGGCGCCCACGGCGTAGACAGTGGTCGATCCGACCAGCATGCCGCAGACCAGCGGCGCCCACGCCGGCACGGCGGCCACCCCGAGCATCGTGAGCGCGGGGTACGGCACGGCGGTGACGAGGCAGACCACGGTGACCGCCCACGGGGCACGACGCCGCCACAGCAGCGGGACGGCCTGGACGACGCACAAGGCCGCCGTCAGCCAGGCCGTCGCCGAGCCGGGCGCAAGGAGCGTCACCGCCGCCGGCGCGGCGCAGGCCACCGCGCCCGCCACGGCGGCGTCGGCGGCCCGTTGCTCTGCCGGGAAGTTACGCCGCCGCGCGTCGGGCGGCGCGAGCGGTCCGGAGGGGTCCGGAAGGGACGCGCGGACCACCCAGCCCCCATCGTCGTCCGGGCCGGCCGAGACAGTTCCGCCCACGGATTCCGCGCGCTGCCGCATACCGGCCAGTCCCCGGCCGGAGCCGACGGAGGAGACCCCGTGGGAAGGGGAGAGGCGGGGGGCGCCGTTCGCGATCTCCACCTCCAGGTCCGTCCCCACGCGCTCCACCCGCACGGAAACCGCGGCCCCGGGTGCGTAGCGCAGGGCGTTGGTGAGCGCCTCGCGGACGATGCCGTGGGCGGCGGTCGCGGCCAGTCCCGCCAGGTCGGGTGCCAGCCGTACGACGATGGGCCGTCCCAGTCTGCTGAACCCCGCGACGAGCTGTTCGATGTCGGCGGTGGTCAGCCCGGAGTCGGGTTCCTGCTCAGAATTCAGCAGGGCGACCAGGCGGCGCAGCGCGGTGATCGTCTCTCGGCCCGTGCGCGCGGAGAACTCGGCCGCCTCCACCACCAGTTCGGGACGTCGCTCACCGAGTCGGCCTGCGGCGTCCGCCGTGACGACGACCGAGGTCAGATGGTGTGCGGTGACGTCGTGCAGTTCGCGGGCGAGGCGGTCGCGTTCCGCGGCGGCCGCCTGCTGTTCCTCAGTGGCCGCCCGGCCCATCTCCTGGCTGCTGCGCAGGCGCTCGTCACGCCAGTGCCGCCTGGTCAGACCGGCGCCGACCGCGGCGGCGCACTGGGTTACGACGAGCAGCAGACCGGCCGTGCCGGTGTCCTGTGTCAGCGGCTGGAGCGCGGCCAGGCCCGCCGTCGCCACGGCCGCCGCCGACAGGCTTCGGCGGGGATCCAGCCGGACCGCGCAGGAGTACAGCGCCACCAGCACGCACTCGGTCTCCACCAGGGTCGCATGCACCTGGCCCTGCCACAGGTAGGCCACCGCGGCGGCCAGCAGCACGCCGGCGAGGGCCCGTTCGGGGTTGCGCAGGCGGGCGCCGAGGAAGAGGACCGAGGCGAGCAGGACGGCGACGGCGACGGCCAGAGCCGCCGGGGTGCGCGGTGCCGGAGAGGGGATCTCCGAACTCCACAGGCTCGCCTGGGCCGCGGTCAGCAGGCCGGGGACGGCCCAGCGTCGGAGGTACTGCCCTCGCCGGGTCTGCCACAGAGAGAGTCGTGGGGACGGTGGGGTCACACGGCTGCCGGTTCAGGCTCGGTTCCGTCCGCAAGCGGGTACTTCTCCACCCGCTGGCGCACACCGTAGGCCGCGTCCTCGGCGAGGAAGTGGCCCGTGGTGCGCAGTCCGGTGGTCAGGTCCTCGCCAGTGACGGTGAAACCGCCGTGCGGTCCTGAGAGGTCCAGCGTGCCGCGGAACGCCAGTTCGCGTCCGTCGGTCAGGACACGGGTGACGGTCACCCGGTCCCCGGTGCGCAGGCCCGGGAGCGGGTGCCGGTCCGCAACCGTGGTGCCGTCCATCTTCTCCTCCTGTGCCGCCGGTGCGATTCGGCCGTTCGTGTGAGGGCGCGGCATGCCGCCGGGAGCTGTCGCGTTCACTGTCCGCATCCCCCGCGGGGCCTCAGGTTGCAGGTCATCAGCGCTCCGACTGCGGAAGGGAGGTCGGCGAGGCGGTCCACCGGCCCCACGGCGCGACGCAGCAGACCCCGTCCCGTCAGGTACAGCGCGACCGCCGCGGCCCCCAGGAACAGGGGACACGTCGACCGCCGGGATGTTCTTGTCATGTTCGCTACTCCTGTCGGGGTGGTGCACGGCGGAGCCGTCGTCCTCTGCAACGGCGGGACCGCCGATCCGGTTCACTGTCGCGCACTCGGTCCGCCGCACGGCCCGGTTGGCCCGAAACGAACGGCGGCGGGCGCGGTTGCGCGAGGGTGGACCCCCGCCGGCCGTCACCGGGCGGCCGACGAGACATAGACGGGAGAGGCTATGAAGGCTCTGCAGTTCGTACGTCCCGGCGAGGTGCGCTGGCGTGACGCGCCGGCACCCGCCCTGGAGCGACCGGACCAGGCGCTGGTGGCGCCGGTCGCCGCGACCGCCTGCGACCTGGACCGGGCCGCGGTCGCGGGCCGCACCCCGTTCGCGGGGCCCTACGACCTTGGGCACGAGTGCGTCGCCCGCATAGTGGAGGTGGGCGAAGACTGCGCCGGGCTGAAGATCGGTGACCTCGTCGTCGTCCCCTGGCACATCGCGTGCGGCATCTGCGAGCAGTGCGGCGCGGGACGGCCGACGCACTGCTCCAGCACACCCGACTTCGCAATGTTCGGCCTGCCCCTGGGCGGGCGCTGGGGCGGTATGTTCAGCGAACTGCTCCGCGTGCCCTGGGCCGCCGCAAACCTGGTGCCCCTGCCCCCAGGCCTGGAACCGGCGGCCGCGGCGGCGGCATCCGACAGCCTGACCGACGCCTACACCGCCGTGGCCGCGGGCCTCACCACGCGCCCCGGCAGCCCGGTCCTGGTCACCGGCGGCCTCACCCACGCGCTCTATGCATGCGCGTTCGCCCGCGCCCTCGGCGCCGCAGAGGTGGTCTACCTCGACACGGACGCGCGGCGGCAGGAGATCGCCGCCGGGTACGGAGCCCGGACCGTGGCGGACGCGAAGGATCTCGGCCGTGAGCGTTTCCCGGTGACAGTCGACGCCTCGGCCTCCCCCGAGGGCCTGACGGCGGCCGTGCGGGCCACGGCTCCCGGAGGGCACTGCCACAGCGTCGGCATCTACTTCGACCCGGTACCGCTGCCCCTGATGACGATGTACATGACCGGTATCACCCTGAGCACCAGCCGACCCGACATCGGTCCACACCTGCCGGCCGTGCTCGACCTGCTCTCCACCGGCCAGGTGGACCCCCTGCCCGCCTACTCCGTCACCGTGGCCTTCGCCGACCTTCCGCAGGCGCTGACGAAACTGCCTGCGAAGCCACTGGTCGTCTTCGAGTGACGCACCGCGTCCCGTGACCTGAGTCACCGCCATGGCAGAGGCGTGCGCGTGGCCGCACACCCCCTCTGCCCCGCCGTCCGCGCTCCCCGCCCGCACCGCGACCGCCGGGGGCACGGACGGGAGGGCAGGGGCGGACGATGCGGAATGAACCGGAGGCACGGCACAGGCGTTGAGCGCTGTAGAGCCCTCTCCGGGACGCTTCAACGAAGGCATGGCCATGACTCACCGACAGGACGGACCACGGCACGAGCCGGAAGCAGGTGCGTTTCCCGAGGATCCGCTCTCTCACGCCCTGTACATCGCCGCACGCGCGTCGGCATCCCTGTACCGGCCGCGACTGGCCGGACTGGGTCTGACCCAGCCGCAGTTCCTCGTCCTGCAAGTGCTCTGGAAACACGGCGCCGTGACCTCACAGCAGTTGGGCGAAGAACTGCACCTCGATTCCGGAACCCTCTCCCCCCTGCTCAGGCGGATGGAGCAGGCAGGCCTGGTCAGCCGGCGGCGAGCGAGATGGGACGAGCGGCTCGTGGAGGTGGTCGCCACGCGGCAGGCCGAAGCACTGCGGGAGCCCGCCCGGCACGTCGCCGAGGCGGTGCGCGCGGAACGTCCCCCGCTCTCGTCCGCCTACGAGGACCTCGTACGGGTCCTGTACGAGCTGGCCAGCCCGCCTCAGGAGACCCCGGACGAGGCCCCGGCCACGGCTGCCTGACCGCCCGCGCGGCGCTCGTCCACACTGATGCCCCCGACACGGGTCCGGACAGGCGCAGTGAACCGAAACGGGAACCACGTCGTAGAACCGGTCGAACACGGCAATCACGGTCGGCCGTCCCCCAGCGGCTCCCGGTTCACGCGGGATCACACCGCGCGGTGGGCGGGGCTCCGCCCCCCCCAGCACTGTGTCCGGCGATACAAGCCCTCTCACTCAGGCGGTTCCCATGCACGACACCACCTCCCGTCCCGCTCTCAAACTCACGCTGACGACCCTGCTCAACGAGCTGCCGGGAGCGGACGACTACCTCTTCTGGCACCTCCTCGACACCGTCGGCTACCCCCAGTCCGTCTACCGCGGCCATGTCGTCGTCGAGCCCTACAGCGACGGCTCGACCTTCCGGTGCCTGCGCCGCGGTGTGGAACAGTTGACGCTGCCCGACGGCAGCGAGTCCGCGGTGGACGACCTGTGCGCCCTGCTGTCACGCCTGTTCGCCGACGCGGACCCCGCTCTGGTCACCTTCCTCGACAGATACCTCGCCGAGCGGGGCCAGCCGGAGTGGTCGGCCGAGCAGTGGCTCGCCTCGCTGCGGGACGTCCTCGCCCGGTTGTCGCCCCCGCCCGTCGTGGCGGCCCTGCGCCGCAAGTGGTCCGTGGCGGACACGCAGCAGACCCCGCTGCAGGGCCACTCAATCCTGAGGGACTCGACCGCCTCCTGAACGGGCGGACAGGAGCGGACGCGGCACCGGTCGGAAACGGGCCCGGTCGCCGCGCCCGGCCCACCGAACCCTCCGTCAGCGGTCCCGCAGGTGACTGCGGCGTCCCTCACGGTCGAAGATACCGAGGACGTCCGCCGGGCCCTCAGTGGCCCCCAGCGCGTGCGGAAGCATGGTGGAGAACTCCGCCGCCTGCCCCTCCTCGACCCGCAGGCGCCGTTCACCAGGAGCAGCAGGGCCGTCCCCGACAGGACGGTGAACCACTCCCGGCCCAGGTGCGCCTTGAGGGCGGACAGCTGCTCGGGCGGCGGTTCCGTCAGGCGCATACGGGCCACGGTGAGGCCCGTGTCCCCCTTGAGGGCCCACTGGAGCAGCCCGCGGGCGGCATCTCGGGTGGGGTGCGCAATCACGTCCTCGGTACCGCTCTCCACGAGTTGATCCAGAGAAGTGCCCAGTGCGCGGGCGATCACGGTCAGCTGGTCCAAGGCGATGCGACGGTGACCGGTCTCGATGCGACTGAGGGTGGAGGGGCTGACATGACAACGAGCACCCAGTTCGTCCAACGACCAGTCGTGCGCGGCCCGCAGCGCACGGATGCGCATGCGTACGAGACTATTGAGATCACCAGTTTCTTGCTTCATACGCAACTTCGTATGCGTCCGCGGCATATCTCATCTAGCCTGGCCACATGGCTCTCCACACCTCCCCCTCAGCCCACGCCGGCCCCGGCCACCACGAGCACGGTCACGGACACGCCGCGGACGCGGCCGACGCCCTCGCCGAGGCACTCGACCTGGATGCCGAACTGTTCGGGTTCCACCTGACGTCCGCCTTGGACTCACTGGCAAGTCTGCTCGATGACCGCGTCACCGCAATCGTCGACCTGGGAGCGGGCAGCGGCACTGGCACCCTCGCACTGCTGGAACGCTTTCCCGGCGCCACGGTCACCGCTGTCGACACCTCACCCGCGATGCTGACCAAGACCGCGGCCAAGGCCCGCGCACGCGGCTTCGGGGAGCGAGTGCGCACCCTGAGGGCTGACGCCGGACGAGAGCTGCCCGGCATCGAAGGTGCCGACCTGGTCTGGGCCGCGTCCTCCCTGCATCACCTGGACGATCCGGCTGCAGCGCTCTCCTCGGTCCGCGCGGCGCTGCGTCCAGGAGGTCTGCTGGCCGTCTCCGAGATGGACGGGATGCCGCGTTTCCTGCCCGAGGAGGCCGTTGCCGAGCGGCCTGGCCTGGAGGCCCGCTGCCGCGAGGCCCTCAGCGCCCTGCACGCCGAGCAGGTGCCGCATCTGGGCGCCGACTGGGGCACGCTGCTCAGGCAGGCGGGTTACATCGTGGAGGCGGAACGCACCGAGCAGCTGAAACTGACTGCTCCCCTGCCCGCGGCCACCGGGCGCTATGCCCATCTCGTTCTGGAGCGGGTGCGCAGCGCCGTGGCCGACCGGCTCGAAGCGGCGGACGTCGCCGCACTCGACACGCTCCTCGACGGCGGCCCGCACGATGTGCGGCACCGCGATGACCTCCAGGTGCGCTCGACCCGTCAGCTGTGGGCGGCGCGCCTGTCCGCCGCCGGTTCCTGAGACCGGCGGCGGACGAAGCCTCGTGCGTCAGTCGCGGGCGGCGAGCTCCCGCGCGCCGTCCATCGCCGTCTGGTGCGAGGCGGTCGCCATCTCCTTGAACCGGGCGAGTCGCGGCACGTGTGCGGACTTGGTCATCTCGGCGTGCAGGAAGGTCAGGTCGTCGGTGAGGCCGATCATGCCGAGCGCCGAGCGCAGGTAGCGCTCCTGGTGATCGCAGTCGTGGCGCGGGGTGCCCGGACCGTAGGCGCCGCCCCGCGCCGAGGCGACGACGACTTTCTTGCCCTTCAGCGGCCCCTCGCCGGTCTGTGGGTCGACGATGAGCGGTGCGATCAGGACCCGGTCGAACCACGCCTTGAACGTGGACGGCACCGAGAAGTTGTACATCGGAACACCGAGGACGATCGTGTCCGCGGCCAGCAGCTCCTCGACCAGCGGCCAGGCGACCGCCCAGCTGTGCGCCTCCGCTCCGGGAAGCGCGGCGTTCCTGGCGGTCTCCAGGTCGCGTATGCCCTCGGTCTCCAGACGGTGCATGACCGCGATCTGAGGGGCGTCGATGTGCGGCACTGGGTCGGCTGCCAGGTCGCGGTACACGTAGGTCCCCTCGGGCGAGCTGCTGCGCCAGGCAAGGGCGAACTCGCGGGAGATCTCACGCGAGACCGACTCCGGACGCGGGCTGGAGTCGATGTGAAGCAGGGTGGGCATGAGGCTTCCTTTCCCCTCAGGTGTAAGTGAAGTTGACGGTGCTGCTGGACGTACGAAAACTCACCGACCGGACGTATCCCGCCCTGGCCGTTGACCGCCCCCTGGCCCGCACCTGTGCGCCGAGGCCGGGCCGGTCCCGGACGGACTGTCTGGCATCGCCGTTCCGCAGGCGGTTCCCGGTCTGGTCGCCGCCGGCTCGGGAGTCGCTCTCGGGCCCGATCTGGTGCCGGACGGTACGGACCACCCGGCGGCAGGACCCCTGCTGCCGGGAAGTGATCCGGCACCCGGACCACAGTGGTCCTCCGCGCGGGCGCCTGCGGCATTCCGCCGATCGCGGCGCTGCTGCCCCTGATCCGCAAAACGGCAGCCGGTCGGCTCAGGCCGAACCCGTGACCGTCCGGCGACGCGGATCAGGCGGCGAGGCGGTGCCGCTCAGACGGGGCAGTCGATCTGTCCTCGAGGACACGCAGCCGCCGGTACACCGGACCGAGCAAGCTGGCCACAACGACTCCGCAGGCGAGCTGAAAGGACCAGCGCAGCCAATCGTCGACCGTCTCGTCACGGCTGACAAGCAGATGGGCGAGCGGATGCGCCACGAGCGCGCCGGCGGGCACCATCCACCAGGGGCCACCCGGCCGGCCCCGCCCGAACAGGAGGATGCCCACCGCGAGTGTGGGCACCACGATCATCAAAGCGGGCACGTTGAGATGCATGTCGGGTGTTGCCTCCTGGAGACCGGCCTGGCTGGGCTGCCCGGCACTAAGCCTCGCTTGTCACGTTCCGGAGCGCGGTTCGGTTCACCGGCAGCCACAGCGGCCGGGTAGTGAACCCTTCCGGCACGCGAGCCGTTTCAATGGGATGCGGGGGTGCCCCGACACGGTGTACGACCCCGCGGCGCAGGCGGCCACCGCGTCCGCCCTGCCTTGCCGACGCCGGTCACGTACGGCGTCGAAGCCCGTCGCAGCCCGGTCCGGCGTCCCGGACACCCCGCGTGAGGAAGGTTCCATCATGATCGACAACTCGGCTCCGGCCGACCCTCACCTCACGGACGCGGCTGCGATCGCCTGCGTCCGGGCGTACGCCCTGCTCGCCACGGCCCAGACCGACGGGCAGGCGGTCCGGACGGGCAGCACGACCCGGATCGTCACCGGCGTGCCGATGGCACTGCTCAACGGCGTCTTCCACACGGACGTGCCGGCCGATCCGCAGGCGGTGGCAGCCCAGATCCGGTCGGAGTCCTTCGGGGACCTCCCGTGGAGCATCCAGGTGCGGGGGCGCGACACCGACCCGCTGCTGGAGAAGGAGGCGGGTGCGCACGGTCTGGGCCAGCGGCATGACATCACGTTCATGACGCGCGACTTGAGTGATGCGGACGCCGCGTTCCGCCCAGACGACGGAGTCGTCGTCCGCCCGCTCACCGGTACCGAGTCCGCCATGTTCCTTCGCCTGGTGGCAGCCGGCTTCGAGGCCCCGCAGGAGATCTTCGCGCGGTTCGCCACCCCAGCGGTGCTCGACCACCCGGCCATGCACGCCTACGTGACGGAGGTAGACGGCATCCCCGTGGCCTCCTCGTTCGGCGTCCACCTCGACGGACTGGTCGGCGTGTTCAACATCGCCGTCCCGCCCGAACACCGACGCCGCGGATACGCACGGACGGCGACGGCCGCCGTTCTGCGCGCGGCACGGATCGACGGTGCCCGCGCCGCCTACCTGCACCCGACCCCTGCGGGGCTCCCCGTCTACCTGGGCATGGGCTTCCGCACCGCCGAGCATTGGACCGCCTTCAGCCGGTGATCCGGCCGCCCGCCGCCCGAAGAACACCCCGCCCGTCCGCCGCCCCGGGCACGGGCGGCCCGGCATGTGCCTGCCGCGCCCTCCGGCTGTCGTCGCGGGCGCGGCGCCTGCGGCCCGGGCGGGCGCCGGGCAGTGCCGCGGCCCCGTCGTCCGTCTCGTCCACCACTGTGCGGCGGACCGGGTCGCGCCGGCGACTTCGACCCCCTTCCCCCGGTGCCCCTCCCGCACCGGGGGGAAGGGACGTTTCACCGGGCCCGGGCGCGGACCTGTCCGTCACTGCCGTACCGGGCGCCACGGCCCGCGGCGGCCGGAAACCACTCAGGTCCCGTCACCGTGTCAGCTGCTCAGTGGCGCCTCGTTCAGTTCGTGGCGCCGGAGGATGCCGACCGTGGCGTCGATGCCGGCGGCCAGGCGGCGCCGGCAGGTGCTGAAGGGAAGCCCCAGCCGCTCAGCGGCGGCCTGCTGGGTGGGCACCGCCTTGAAGTAGGTGGTGTCCACGGCCCGGTGGCGTTTGCCTCGGTTGCGGTGGTCCTGCAACAGCAGTCCCGCGGCCAGTTCCAGGACCAGTTCCGACTGGGCTCGGCACTCCAGTCAAGAAAAGGACGACCAGGCTGCCAATCGCCGGAAGAAGGGCTCGGCTGGCGGCCGGCCACCGGCCTTCGACGCGCACCGCTACAAGCAGCGCAATACTGTGGAGCGCTGCTTCCAGAAGATCAAGACCTGGCGCGGGCTCGCCACCCGCTACGACAAGTCGCCCGAGAGCTACGAGGCAGGACTTCACCTCCGGGGATCGCTCATGGGGCTGAAGCACCTCATCTCAACCGCATGATCCGAACCCCAAACACCTCCTAGTAGTGCTTGGTCAGGTTCGGAGTGGGTGGGTATGTCGCGGTGGCAGGTGGGGCAGGCGCCGGTCCAGAGGGCGAGGAGTGTCTGCAGCTCGCGGACGACCTGGTAGAGGCTCAGACCTGCGCCGCGTCTTTTGGGGCTCGTGCCAGTCGTTGCAGTGTGCAGAAGGCATGCGCGACGGAGACGAGGGTGACGTGGTGGTGCCAGCCGGTCCAGGTGCGGCCCTCGAAGTGGGCAAGTCCCAGGACCTGTTTCATCTCCCGGTAGTCGTGCTCGATGCGCCAGCGGAGCTCGGCGAGGCGGACCAGTGTGGTCAGGGGCATGCCGGGGGGGCAGGTCGGGGACAGCCAGTACCGCACCGGCTCGCTCTCGCCGGCGGGCCATTCGGCCAGCAGCCGGCATGCGGGCAGTTCCGGGCCGTCGATGTGCTGGCGGACCTCGCGTCCGGCAGGCCGGATGCGCAAGGCCACGAAGCGGGAGTACATCCGCTTGCGGCCCGAGCGGCCGGTGCCGGGCCGGGAGCCCTCCCGCCACTGCACCGGCCTGGCCGCCTTCCGGCCCGCCACGATGACCAGTTCCTTCACCGACCGCGGCTTGTCGGGATACTTCGCCACCGGCGGGCGTCCCATCCCGGAGTACGGCTCGGCCACCAACGCCGCGTCGGCGCTCTGGGCGGAGAGCGTGGCGGAGATCCCCACCACGTAATTCAGGCCGCGGCTCTGCAGTCCGTGCCTGAACGCGGCGGCGTCCCCGTATCCGGCGTCCGCGACGGCCAGCGGTACCTCGAGTCCCCAGGAACGCGTCTCATCGAGCATGTCCAGGGCCAGCTGCCACTTCTCCACGTGCCCGACATCGTCCGGGATGCCGCAGGCGGTGCGGCGGGCGACCTTGTCCGCATCGGCCTTCGGCGAGGCAGGATCCCAGGTCTGGGGCAAGAACAGCCGCCAGTTGACCGCCGCAGAGGCGTGATCGGACGCGAGGTGGAGCGAGACGCCGACCTGGCAGTTGGTGACCTTGCCCGCTGTTCCGGTGTACTGCCGCGACACACATGCCGAGGCGCTTCCGTCCTTGAGGAACCCCGTGTCGTCGGCGAAGGAGGGCGGTTCAGGTCGTCCTACCCCCAGGGCCCGGCCGGTGACCGGGTGCGCTTCGCCTACCGCCTCCGGTTCGCGTCCTGCCCCGCCGACTGGCTGGTCGAACGTTCCGCCGCGCGCGGCGCGCGGGTCCCGGCCGGGCTGCGCCCGGACCCGATCGGCGGCGAGCGCTCCGTGGGCCTGTGCTACTTCGACCGGCGCGACCGCGCATTCCGATCGTCGGCTCTTGCCGCACCGGTACTGGGTACTTCGTACGTGGCGTCGACGCCGAACGAGGCCTACCGGCCGGGGGCTTCGGCGCATACCGGCCCGGTCGCCGGGGCTCCGCGTGCCGCGGCCCGGCCGTGGCACAGCCATACGCTGGGCGAACTGCTCTTCGGTCTCGACGGCGTAGCCACAGTGGTCTGCTACTTCGCCGATGGCCTGTTCGCCGTCTACGACGAGCGGCAGGACCTCACCTACTGGGAGACGCCGCCGGCCTTCGGCCGGCGCCTGTGCCAGGACCTGGCCGCGACCCGGGCCGCCGGGCCGGCCAAGGGACAGCCGCCCTCGCGGGTGCTGCTGCTCACCGACTTCGACGCGATCTCCGACAGCGCGCGCGAGCAGGTCGCGCAAGAGCTCGGCGGCCCGGAGTCGATCACCGTGAACGTGCCGTCGACCCTGTTCCTCGACGAGGCATCGAAGCACGGCGCTCCCAGGGCCCGCATCGCGCTACTGCCCGCGACCAGCGGCCACACCGCCCCGGTGTGGACAGCCACGACCACTGCTGGCACTTCCACCACACTGTCCCCAGCCCCAGGAGACATGGGAGACCGCATCAACAGGGCCCTTCCGGAGCTGGGGCCCGCCTCCGCCCAGCATGACGTCCCGTCACTGGTCGAGCCTGGCACATCGTTCGACGAGGTCGCGGGGCGTGAGCAGTCCGCTGCCGTGCCCCCCTGCCGGCGCAGCACCTGGAGTGGGCACTCGAGCGCGCGAGACAGCGGCGGGCCGCGCTGGATGGTGGCGCGGATCAGTCCCACCCTCCGACCGCGCCACCCTCACAGTCCTCGATCGTGCCGGGGCCCGGACAGCCTGGCATATCGCAACCCGTGCGCGGCACGACCCCGTCGTCGCACGTCTCGGACCGGTCCGCGTCTCCTTCTCTGCTGCCGTACGGTACGAGGGCGACTGAGTCGCGTCCCTACGCCGCACCACCGATGACGGACCCGCAGGCGAGTGGTCAGCACAGCGGCAAGACCCCGCAGGACCACGGGCAGCCGCCCCTGGTACGGACCGAGGACGCGCTCGCGGATTCCAGCTCCGCGGACATGTCTGCCACGCCGAGCACGTCGGGCTCCCGGGCACGCCCTCGCCTACCCCCGATCTGCACTGCGGCCCACGGGCAGTACACGACCCTGGAGCGCGCCGGCCCCCGGGGGCGGGAGCGGGCGCACGGCGCGAGCGGAGTCAGGGACGGGGCACTTGGCGCCACCTCTGCTTCTGCGACAGGTCGGCGTCCGAGGGGGACCAGGAACGCAGACTGGCCGCCCCGTCGGACCAGCCCGTCAGGACCTTGCCGTTCACATACGCCTCGACCCGGCCGTACGAGCCGTCGGGGAAGCGCCACAACTGCCCCGCGTCCTGCGCGGCATTGCACGGGGCCAGGAAGACCGACGTGTTGTCGTTGTCCAGGCACATGCCGTGCTCGTCGTTGCGTATCCGGTACACGGCTACGGCATCACCGAACGGCTGGTCAACCGTCCAGTGGATCCCCTCCGAGGCCAGCGAGCAGACTTTCTGCAACACGCGCGGTCCCGCGGACTGGACCCCCAGGCACAGACTCGTGTACCCGTTCGCGAGCAACATCCGGCTCACCACCTGGGTGCCCTGCTCCGTTCCGGCGGTCGCCGGGGCGGCTCCGGCCAGAATCAGGCCGGCTGCAGCCAGGGATACCGTTGTCTTGCGCATGTCCCACCTCCTGTTGACGGGGCCCTCATCAGGGCGGCTCCGCGCGGGACGTGAACTCCGCGCGGCACAAGTGCTACGCCGTCACAGGGGTGCCGGTTCACCGTGGACCGTACCGGTCGGATACTTGTACGCGAGCGCATGGCGGGCGGTCGCACCGGCGGGCGGAGCGCCCGGGGCGGCGGGGGCCCGGACGCCCCGTCGCGCAAGGGCCCGGACGCCCCGTCGCGCAAGGGCCCGGACGACGCGGAGCGTCTACGCCACCGACGTGAACCCGAGGCTCCTGACCTCCGCCTCTTCACGCCGCGCGCACGACTCCGCAGCGCCCGGGCCCGCCTGCGGGACCGGCTCGGACACCCGTCGGGGGATGAGGCGTCCGAGCCGGCCTCCGGAGCGGTTCTCGGACGACCTGCAGGGGGTCGCAGGGGTCCGAGGCGGCCTCCGGGGCGGGTCAGCCCCGCCATAGTGTCTACGCACCAGCCGGACGAACGGTTGGATGCCCGGCCGGTTCTCTGGCGGGAGCTACTGGGCCGGTGCCGTGAAATTCGTAGCGTCGCCCGCACTCTCCTGGTAGCGGGCGAGGGCGTCCTCCAGGCCCGGGATGCCCTCCTTCGGCAGGGAGGCGAACCACGTGCCGCCGACACCTTCGCCCTTCACGTCGCCGGGCCGTACGTCCTTGCTGTAGCGGTACGCGGGGATACCACCCAGCGTGAGCTGCTCGATGCCGTCGGGACGCTTCACACTGCCCAGCAGGGAGGCGGGCACGCCCGCTGGGAGGGTGACGCCCTCGGCCGGGACCGGCGGCCACGTCTTCGCGCAGGCGTCCTCGCAGACCGACTTCGACGGCTGCCGGCTGTCCTTGGTGAACCGGTAGAGGGTGAAGCCCTTGGCATCGGTGACCAGGGGACCCAGCTCGGGGTTCACGGCCACGCGCAACTCCTCGGACGGCTGGCCGGATTCGGGGGCGGCCGACTGCTCCGCGGTGGCGGTGGGCGACGGCTTGCTAGCGGCCGAGTCTCCGCCCGAGCCGCAGGCGGAAGCCAACAGCACGGTGGCCGCCGCGAGGGCAACGGCCGTGGTACGCCAGGTGATCATGTCGCTCCCTTCCTCGTCGCACCGCCCTGCCGACGGTGCGTACTCCGTGATGACGGAGTGGCGCCCCGACCGGTTCACGGCACTGTCCGGCCCGGCCAAGCCGCCTGCTCGCCGCACGCTGCCGCGGCGGCGTCCGGACCGGGGCGGTGGCGGCCCTGCGGGACGGCCGCCAGCCCCGGGCGGAGAACCGCCCGGCGTGCGCCCACCGACTGTCACGACCGCCGTGCCGACGGGTTGCGGAGCGGCGGAGAGGGCGCGCGCTCCGGCGCGGTGGCGTCCGGACCGATCTCGTCGAACAGTTCCCGCAGACGCGCCCGCTGCCCGGGGGTGGGATCCTGGCGCGGCGCGGCATCGAGGGCAGCCAGGAACCGGGACGGGTCCTCCTTCACAGGCATCTCCCGGGGCCAGGGACGTGGCCGACCGGTGCGACCGCTCCGGGCGCGGCGACGGCAGTGCGCCGGGTCGCGCGTAGGTTCTCAGGTGTCCGGCCAGGCGCCACTTGGCACGGCGCAGCCGCACCCCGTACACGGTCGGGGTGCAGCCGAGCAGGCAGGCCGCCTCGGTGTTCGAGAGCCCCTCCCACACGTGCAGCGAGAGGACCTCCTGATCCGCTTCGCCCAGGCTCTGCCAGGCATGGACGGTCCCTGCCGGGTCGCCGGTCCGGGCATCACCGCCGTCGCCCGGCTGCGGCTCGTCCCACTGCCGGATGTGAACGATGAGCCCCGACGACCCGCGTGTCTCCCGGGCCCGGCTCAGCATCACGGCGCGTGCCGCGCCGAGCAGCCACGCGAGGGGGTACGTGGGCACGTCCGGTCACCTCTGCCAGGCGGTGCGGAAGGCCTCCAGGGCGATGTCGTCGATCTGCGTCGCGTGCGCGCGCCGACGGACGTGGCTCAGGACGTCCCCGTGGTGCGTTGCGCAGATGTCGTGTACTCGGCGGTGGAGAGGGGCATGGCTTCCTTTCGTCGCGGTGGCCCGGACGGGCCGGGCGCGGACCCGTCAGGCGGGTGGGTGATGAGGAACCGGTGCGGCGGTGCGCGATGAGGATGCGCAGGGTGGGCGCGCGTCAGGAAAAGGTGGCCAGGTAGGCGCCCAGGAGCAGGAAGCAGACGATGCCGTGGACGTACTTCGCGCTCCACACGACACCGGTGAACTCGCGCAGCATGGCGCTGGGCAGGAAGTACCTCGCGGTCGGCGCGCCCAGCGAGTGCCCCCGCACTCCCACCCGGCGCGCGAGGAAACCGGCGCGCAGGACGTGGAAGTTGTTGGTGACGATGGCGCACCGGTAGTCGGAACCGGTCGCCTCCATGAGCTTCCTGCTGAAGCGCAAGTTCTCCTCGGTGGTGCGGGAGGCGTCCTCCCGGAGGATGTGCTCGTCGGGGACGCCGTGGTCCACAAGGTAACCGGCCATGGCGTGCGCTTCGGGGAGGTCCTCGTCAGGCCCCTGCCCCCCGGAGGTGACGAGCAGGGGGGTGCTGCCGTGACGCTCGATCTGCTGACGGTACAAGGCGTGGGCGCGGTCCAGGCGGCTGGCGAGCAGGGGAGGGACGCGGCTGCCACCGACGAGGCCCGAACCGAGCACGACGATGTAGTCCAGTCGTCCGCGGGTCCCCAGACGGCCGTAGAGGTGGCCGTAGAGCAGGAAGCACGAGAACAGGAACCCGAAATAGGCGGCGGGCAGCAGCAGGGCGCCGCTGACCATGTAGAGCTGCGGCAGGTCCAGGGCCAGTGCCGTCAGCGTCTGCACGGTGAGGAACAGGGCGCCCAGACCCGCCAGCAACGACAGGCGGTTGCCGAGGCCGCCTCCCTCCTTGCGCAGCATGCGGACGCCGTTGGCGAGGAGGAAACTGGTGAGCACCACCGGTCCCAGCACGACCAGCATCAGCTCCGACAGGATCACCACAGTATGGGAGCCGCTGTTGCTCTGCGCGGTCAGCATCGCCTGCAGCGTCAGCAGCAGCAAGGTCAGACCGAGGAAGACGGCGTTGCTGAAACGCCGTAGGTCGTAGAGGGCTCCGGCGACGAAGGCGAGAGCACACACCGCTGTGAGGACAAGGAGCATCGGGGACCCTCCGGGGCATCGGCACCTCGCACGGCGTCGGGCGCCCGCCCTGCGGACGGAGCCGCCACGTAGGGAGGTGGTTGTCGCACCGATCTACGGCGGAAGAAGGCCGCCGGTTCGAGCGGAAGCGTGCCGGAGCGGAATGGGCCTGAAGGGGCGGACCCTCGCCTTCCGGCCCCGGTCGGCGGCCGGAGCACCGGCGCCGGCCGGAGGGCCGGTCCGCGCCGTCCCAACGGCGGTCGCCCGGCAGCCGGAGACTGCCCCGCGCCCGGCCCCTCTCACGGCACCGCCCGGGCACGGACACCCCCTGTCCGAGGGCGGTTGACGCCTCGCCCGGCGGCGTCGTGCCGCCGGGGCCGGGTCAGCCGGGAAGGTCCGCCGAGGGCAGGGCGAAGTTGTTGTCGAAGACGTGGCCGGGGTCGTAGCGCGACTTGAGGAGTTTGAGCCGGTCCAGCACCGCGGCGGGGAAGGCGTCCCGCAGCTGTCGTGGCCCGGTGCCCGTCTCGAAGCTCAGGTAGAGCCCGTTCAGGTGCGGGCGGAGTTGTTCCCAGGACCGGTCCAGGGCGCTGCGCCCGGCCGGCAGGGTGGCGGCCATCAGCGAGAAGTTCTGCGTGCGGTGCGCGTAGGCCGTCGCCGTCGGGGGCGTGTCGTTGACCGCTCCGCCGACGGACCGCAGCTGCACCATGGGCGCCCGCCCCGCCACCAGCAGCGCGGCGACGGCGGTGGCGGCGGGTTCGGTGATGTGCTCCAGCAACCCGGACCGCGACACCGTGAGCGGCTGCTGCGCGTACTGCGCCGCGTGCGTGGCCGGCAGCAGCTGGTGGTACGGAGTGACGTAGGCCTGGTTGCGCAGCACGGGTCCGGCGGACAGAACGGGTCCGAGCGCCTCGCGCGCCGACTGCGGATCCGCCCCCGCGTACACGGTCATCGCCTGGGCGACGGGCTGTCCGCCGGGACCCGCCATGACGGTCAAGAAGCTGGTGACCGTTCGGGGCGCCGTTTCCACGGCGGCCCCCCACCGGGCCAGGAACGCGGCGGTGTCCGTGGCGTCGAACAGGGTGACAACGGCGATCACGTCGCCGACGGAAGGCGCCTGGAACTCGAACGCCGTCGCGACCCCGAAGTTGGCTCCCGCACCGCGCACCGCCCAGAACAGGTCCGGATCGTGACCGGCGTCGGTCCGCACGTGGCAGCCGTCTGCCAGGACCAACTCGGCGGCGCTCATGTGATCGATGGTCAGACCGTGCAGCCGGGACATGAGGCCGATGCCGCCGGCTGTGGCCAGCCCGCCGACCCCGACGTCGCCGGTGTCTCCGGAGGACAGGGCCAGCCCGTGCGGCGCGAGCTGTGCCGCGACGTCTCCCCAGCGGGCTCCCGCTTCCACGCGGACCAGGCCCGACTGAGCGTCGAGCACCTGCACGGCGTTCAGTGCGGAAAGATCGACGACGAGGCCGCCGTCGTTGGTGGAACGGCCACTGATGCCGTGGCCGCCGCTGCGTACGGTCAGCGGAATCCCTGCGGTGCGGGCGTGGGCCAGGGCGGCCGCGATGTCCTCGTGACCGCGGGCGCGTATCACCGCGGCCGGTGATCCGGTGCGGGTGTAGGTGTGCCGCACGTCGTCGTAGTCGCTGTCTCCCGGCCGGACCGCGAGCGCGGCGAGGGGGCTGGGCAGGGGAAGCCGAGAGGCCGGTGGTGAACTGTCGGTGGTGCGCATGGTTGCCTCCGCGATCTCCGTACGGGACGGGGATCGGCATGTGTCCGTTACTGGGGCGGGGTGGTCCGCACGCCGTGGGCGCGGGTGACCAGGTACTGCAGCGAGGCGTCGGCGTGCGGGCCGCTGCCGGCGATGAGCCGCCCCGCGTGGCTGCCGAGGTCCTCGGCGCTGAGCCAGCCGGGGTGGTCCGCGCCGACCGCGGCCCGCGGGCGGGTGCGGATGGGGCCGATGACGAGTTCGTACACGCGCGGGCCCGCACCGTTCAGTTCCGCCTCCAGCGAGCGCACCAGCGACTTCTTCGCCGCGTTGGTGGCTCCTACGAGGGCGGCGAACGGGTAGGGGATCTCCGCGCTGAAGCCGCTCAGATGCACCAGAGCGCCGTCACGGGACAGCAGCGGGGTGAGCGCCCGCAGCGCGTGGAAGTGGCTCGTCAGATTGGACGCGATCATGTCCTCCCATTCCCGGTCGGACGTGTCGAGGATGCCGGTGCGCTCCGGGCTGCCCCAGTCGCCGATGGAGATGACGGCGCCGTCGAGCGCGCCGTGGGACGACAGTTGTGCGCGCACCTTGTCGCTGTCGGCGGCACCGACGTCGACCGCCCGGGTGATCAGGGTGCCGGGTCCGGCCTGCCCGAGGTGGGCGGCGAGACCGGCCAGCCGTTCCTCACTGCGGCCGGTTGCCACGACAGTGGCTCCCTGGCGCAGCAGCGCGAGCGTCACTCCCTCGCCGATGCCGCCGGTCGCGCCCGCCACGAGGACGGTCCGCCCGGACAGCGGCCGGTGCTCGTTGATGTCGCTCATGGGGCGATCCTCTCTCTGTACGCCGGGCCGAAGGCCGACAACTCTAGTGACCGACTGGTCATTAGTGAGCGTATCTCGTTTGCCATTAATATCCAAGTGGTCATCCCCTGGAAGAGTGCTTCATGACGAAGAGAAGGCACCTCCCGTTCGCTAGACCGATTCGTTGCGCTCACTTAGTAACCAATCGGCTAGCTAACTGATGACCGCATGTACACTTGAATGATGGACACGTCACCCCCGAATCCCGGCGACCAGGACCCCGCTCCGGCCAAGAAGCGCAGGCGGGACCCGGAAGCGAGCAGGGCCGCGATCCTCGAAGCCGCCCGGACCGCCTTCGCCGAGCGCGGCTACACCAAGACCACCGTCCGCGACGTCGCACGCCGGGCCGGAGTGACCCACGGCCTGGTCCTGCGGCACTTCACGTCCAAGGAGCAACTGTTCCTCGCCGCCGTCCCCAGCCCGCGCACGCTCATGGCCGAAGTGGCCGGTGATCCCAAGTCCCTGCCGACGCGCATCGCCCGGTCCTACGTTCGGCGCATGGCCGAGAGCGCGGGCAGCGACCCGTTCGTGGCCATGCTGCGTGCGATGGCCTCGGAGGAGGAAACTGCCAGACGGCTGTTCACCGCGATGCAGCTGGACAGTCTAGAGATGTACCGGCAGGTGATTCCCGGCCCCGATCTGGAGGAGCGGGTGGCATCCGCGGGCGCCTATCTCATCGGGGTGACGTTCTCCCGGTACGTCTTCAGGAGCGGACCGCTGGCTGAGATGCCGGACGAACAGCTCATCCGGCACCTCAGCACCGTTCTGCGCGGCATCCTGCTGGACTGACGGGCGGCCTCGCCGCCTGAAGTGTCCTTCGGTTCCGGCCGGCCTCTGTCTCGCGCCGGGTAGCGGGGGGCGTTTAGATCAGGCTCTCTCTGGGCCACGGCGCCTTGTGACCGACCGACCCGAGCGGGATCTGGTGCGGGCGGCTGCACGGCGGAGGAGAGTGCCAGGGAGGAGCCCTGTCACCCAAAGACAACGCCGCAGACGTGCGCACCAGCCCCCGGCCCCGGCCCCGGCCCCGGCCCCGGCATGATCCAAACGACACCCCCCTAGCTAAGCTAGCGTTTCAGCACGGCTTCCATCACCGACTTGGCGATCGGACCCGCCAGCCGCCCGCCCGCGATGTCCTCGCGGGAGACGGACATCTCCGTCGGGTCGACGAACACCGCGACGGCGACGGCCGGTTCGCCGTCCGGGCCGTCGGCGTAAGCGACGAACCAGGCGTAGGGGCGTTCGTCACGGACGTCGGCACCGTGCTGGGCGGTCCCCGGCTTGCCTCCGACGGTGACGCCGTCGATGCGGGCCGGGGAGCCCGTGCCGTCCGTCACCGTGAACTCCATGGCCTGCCGCACCTGAGCGGCCGTGTCGGCGGAGACGGCCTCGGAGAGTACCTCGGGCTCCGTCTTGTCGATCACCGTCAGGTCCGAGGCACGGATCTCGTCGACGAGGTGCGGCTTCATGACCCTTCCGTCGTTGGCGATGCCCGCGGCCACCATCGCCATCTGCAACGGCGTGCTGGTGACGCTGCCCTGCCCCATGCCGCTCAGCGCGGTCTGCGGTTGGTCCGGTTGCCGGGGATAGAGACTGGCACCGGCGCGCACGGGCAGGAACTGCTCGGCGTTGAAGCCGAACTTCTCGGCCGTCTCGCGCATCTTCTCCGGACCCGTTTCGAGGGCCGCGTCGAGGAAGACGTTATTGCAGGACCACTGCAGGGCGGTCTTCATCGACACGTCCTCGCACTGCTCGTCGGGCACGACACTGCCGATGGTGCTCGAGCTGAGCGGCATCCGGTAGGGGGACGGCGCGTCCGACCGGGTGTCGATGTCTTCGAGGACGCCGT
Source organism: Streptomyces sp. AC627_RSS907 (assembly GCF_019049165.1). Taxonomy (NCBI): domain Bacteria; kingdom Bacillati; phylum Actinomycetota; class Actinomycetes; order Kitasatosporales; family Streptomycetaceae; genus Streptomyces; species Streptomyces sp. AC627_RSS907. Next base: position 15,222 of record NZ_JAGMUE010000089.1, on the reverse strand, counting down.
GTTCAAGCGCGGCCGCGGCGGTGAGGATCTTGAACGTGGATCCGGGCGGGTACGTCTCGCGCAGTGCACGGTTGACCAAAGGCTTGCCAGGGGCATTGTCGAGGCGCTCGAAGACGTCACCTTCGGCGAAGGTGGCACCGGCGAACTCAGCGGGATCGTAGGACGGGGCACTGGCAAGGGCCAGCACGCGGCCGGTGGACGGCTCCAGGGCGACGACCGCTCCCCTGGCGTCGTCGAGTGCGGTCAACCCCTCGTAGGCGGCCCGCTGCGCGGCGGGGTCGACGGTGGTGACGATGTCGGCCCCGCGCTGCCGCTGGCCGATGAGCCAGTCCGTGGGCGAGCTGCGAAGCCGCGGATCGGTGCCGTCGAGCAGGTCGTCCTCGACCCCCTCCAGGAAGGTGGCGCCATGCGCCTGCGAGAAGTAGCCGGTGACGGGGGCGTACAGGGCGCCGTCCTGGTAGGACCGCTTGTAGCGCAGGTCCCCGCTGGCCGTCTCCTGTGAGCCGGTGATGGCCTTGCCGCCGACGATGATGTCACCGCGCGGCTGGGAGAAGGCCTCGATCCGCAGGCGCCGGTTCTCCTCGTCGCTCTGCAGCTCCGCCGCGTCGACGAACTGCAGCCAGTGCGCCCGGCCCATGAGGGAGGCGACCAACAGGCCGCACACGATGGCGCTGCGCAGGATCGGCCGGTTCACGCCGGGTCGCCAGGGACGGTGGAGAGCAGGTCCCGGATGACGGGCCCGGCGGACCTGCCGCCGGTGACACCCTGCTCGACGACGCAGGCGACAGCGACGTTGCCCCGGTGGGCCACGAGCCACCCGTTGTTGGGATCCGTGGCGTTGACCTCGGCGGTACCGGTCTTGGCACCCACCTCGCCGGGCAGGTCAGCCAGCATGGAGGCGGTGCCGTCGGTGACAGTGCGGCGCATCAGCTCGCGCAGCTGGGTAACGGTCCCCGCGGGCAGGTCGGTGGTCTTGGTGCGGTCCTCGGCGTCCGGCACCAGCTTGGGCTGGTGGAAGGTGCCGGAGACGGCGGTCGCCGTCACCGACGCCATGACCAGCGGGTTGGCGAGCACCTTGCCCTGGCCGATCATCGCTGCGGCCTTCTCCGTCTCGTCCTTCGGTACGGGAACGGAACCGTCGAAGGAGGAGACGCCGGTGCTCCACTCCTGTCCCATGCCGAAGTACGTGTCGGCGACGTCCTTCAGCTCGGCGTCGGACAGCTTGCCCCGCAGGCCGATGAAGGCGGTGTTGCAGGACTCGGCGAAGTCCTCGCGGAAGGTGGCGCCGGGGTGCTCGGACTTCTCCACGTTCTGGAACCGCTTGCCGACGGTGAGGTACTGGGGGCAGTCCACGACCTGATCGGGCTGCACGGCGTCCTTCATGAGCAGGGCGGCGGTGGTGACCACCTTGAAGGTGGAGCCGGGCGCGTAGGTGCCGGAGACGGCGCGGTTGAAGCCGGAGGCGGGTGAGTTGGCCACAGCGAGGATCTCGCCGTTATCGATGCGCAGCGCGACCAGGGCGGCGCTCTTGCCGCCCGCCTTGGACAACGCCTTCTCGGCGGCGGACTGCCAGGTGGCGTCGAGCGTGGTCCGCACCGGTTCGTCGGGCGGGGCTGCGGAGGAGGAACCAAAGCTGGCCTCCGTGGCGGTGACCGCTCCGGTGGAACGGCTGACCCGCTGGATCTCCCCGCGGGCACCGCCGCCGGCCCGGCCGGCCAGCTCAGTCAGGACGGGCGCGAGGCTGGGGTGGGTCGCGGTACGCAACCTGTTGCCGGCCCGGTCCTCGAAGTCCGCCGATATCTCCTCGCGCTCCAGGCGGAACTTCTCGGTGTCGCTGAGCTTGGGGTGGACCAGGGAGAGGGCCCAGTCCACGGTCCAGTCACCGTCGGAGGCCTGGCTGACGGGAAGGGCGGAACGGTACGTCCAGGTGCCCAGCCCGGTGACCGGCATCTTCGCGGTGAACGGCACCTGTACCGAGCCGTCCTCGCGCAGTACCGGTTCGCCCGGCGTGAAGGCCGGCTTGCTGATCTCGAGCCCTTCGGTGAAGCTGCGCAGGATGCGGTCGGCCTCCTCAGGCTGGGAGGTCAGCGCTCCCGCCCGCTCCGTCCGGCCCGCCGCCCAGTCGTTCAGGAAGTCCCGCGCGGTGTCGACGGCCGCCGGGTCGGGACCGTCGGTGCCGCCGAAAGGCCCCAGCTCGGTGGCGTAGGCGGCCCCGACGGCGAGCGCGAGGACCAGGCCGGTGGCCAGCGCGACGCGGCCCTTCCTGCCGCGACGGCGAGCCGGGAAGCCTGCGTGGTGGGTTTGCGTCATTTCTTGTCCTCGGTGAAGTCGGCACTCGGGTGCGCTGAACGCCTCCGCCCGACGGAAGGTGAATGGCAAGCGGGCCGGAAACGGGCCGACAACGAGTGCGGTTCACCGCTTGCGACAGCACACAGGGAACGCTGACCGGAAGAAGAAGGCCCACGACACGGCGGCATTCATCCCGCCGTCACGGCAGCGTTCCGGTCAGTCGCGGCAGACAGCGGGGCCTAACTTCCTGTGCATTCGCTTCTCTTCGATCTGTGCGGGCCGCCGCCCCTGAAGCGGCGAGGCGACGGCCACCAGTTGCTACAACGAATGGCAGAGCCACTCAGTTCACCCGACTCGGCGAAAACAGAGACACGATCCCGGCCGGACTGGTCATGGCGGCACCCGCACGTGACGACACCGTCGCCGTAGCCGTAGTCGGTGCCCGCCCGGAGGGTCCGGATGACCGGACAGCGGACGGCAGGCCCCGAGCATCCGCCGTCGCGACGGCTGCGGCGGCACGGCCCACACACCGTCCGCCCGCCAGGGGGGTGCGGAGCCGTGCGCACCACGGCGTCCAACCCATGCTTCACGGCTCCGCACTCATGACTACGTGGTGCCGCGGCAACCGGTTCGATCATCCCTCGCGCGGCGGACCTCAGCCGCGCCGAACGCCCTCGAGGAAGCGTCCGGCGAGGTCGATACGTTCAGCCAGCGACAGATGAGTCTGCCCGGGGTCGAGGAACAACTCGTGCACCCCGGCCTCGGCCGCGGCCCGCGCGTAGTCGACGTACTGCTGGAAGGTGCCGCGGAAGGGCACCTCCTCCTGCGTGACCGGCTCATCGGTGAGCTGGAGGTTCACACGCAGAGCCATGCGCAGGGCGGCCGGGTCGCGTCCGGCGTCACGGGCTTCACGCTCGACGATGCCCCACAGGTTCATCAGGACGTCGAGCGGCATGGCCACCGGGAGCCAGCCGTCCGCACGCCTGGCGACCCGTCGCAGCCCCTCGGAGCTGAAGGCAGCCAGCAGGACGGGCGGACGTGGCCGCTGCACCGGCCGTAGATCCACCGTGGCCGGCGGCACCTCGAAGAGGTTCCCTTCGTGAGCCATGACCTCGGCGGTCCAGTACGTCTCCAGCAGATCGAGCGTCTCCTCCAACCGGGCGCCCCGGCCCTTCCAGGGCACATTCACTGACTGGTACTCGTCACGCAACCACCCCAGTCCGATACCGATGTCGAGCCGGCCGCCGCTGAGGACGTCGAGAGTGGTGAGTTGACGAGCCAACACCAGCGGCGGCTGCCACAACGCGTTGAGGGTGCTGGTACCGATCCTCACCCGGTTGGTGTGTGCCGTGGCGAACGCGAGCGAGACCAGCGGATCCATGTGCAGACGGTAGGCGGACGGCATGACACCGCCACCCGGATAGGCATCTTGCGGCGCAAGGGGCGCCAGCAACCGGTCCCCGGTCCACAACGAGTCGTAGCCCATGTCCTCCGCGCTGCGGCTCACCTCCACCATGGCCCGCAACCCGGCGTCGCGGCCGTAGTTCGGCAGGGCCAGCCCAATACGCATTGTGTACACCTTTGCAGCAGTCGGTCCCGGTCGGTGCCCGGGTGTTGCCGCTTGTACGGCGATGCGGGCACATCCGGTTCACCTACGAAACCCGGTTTTGGTGACAGCGGGTGAACCACCACCTGTCTGCGGCCGTTCCAGCACCGACGACGGTGGGGCCAGGTGGCCAGCCAACCGCCCGGACGCACACCATGCACCTGCCGTCCCGCATCCGATCGAGGGGATTCACGTGAACACGGCTGTCAGCTCCACACCGCCCACGGAGACAGGGGAGGCCTCCGCCGTCGCTGCACGAGGGCGGCAGATCGTCAAGGCATACGGTGCCGGAGAGACCCAGGTGCTCGCACTGGACCACATCGACGTGGACATCATGCGGGGACAGTTCACGGCCATCATGGGACCCTCCGGCTCCGGGAAGTCCACGCTGCTGCACTGCCTCGCCGGCCTGGACACCGTCACCAGCGGCCGCATCGAGCTCGGCGGCACGGAGATCACCGGCCTGAAGGACAAGGACCTCACCCAGCTGCGCCGGGACCGGATCGGATTTGTCTTCCAGGCCTTCAACCTCCTGCCGACACTGAGCGCGCGAGAGAACATCACCCTGCCCATGGACATCGCGGGCCGCCAACCCGACCCGGCCTGGCTGGACCGGATCATCGCGACCGTCGGCCTCGGGGAACGCCTGGAGCACCGGCCCCGACAGCTCTCCGGCGGCCAGCAGCAGCGGGTAGCCGTCGCGCGCGCCCTCGCGTCCCAGCCCGACATCGTCTTCGGTGACGAACCGACCGGGAACCTGGACTCGCGGGCGGGCGCGGAGATCCTCGGCTTCCTGCGAACCTCCGTCGACGACCTGGGGCAGACCATCGTGATGGTCACCCACGACCCGGTCGCCGCCTCCTACGCAGACCGTGTGATCTACCTGGCCGACGGCCGCATCGTGGACGGGATGGAAAGCCCCACCGCGGACGCCGTCCTAAACCGCATGAAGGCCTTCGACGCACGCGGGCGGACATCGTGACCGTACTCCGCACCTCCGTACGCACCTTCCTCGCGCACAAGGGCCGCATGGTCCTGTCGGCGGTGGCGGTGCTGCTGTCCGTCGCCTTCGTCTCCGGCACGCTGGTGTTCACCGACACGATGAACACCACCTTCGACCGGCTGTTCGCGGTCACCTCGCCCAACGTCACCGTCCTGCCCGACGACGAGGACGCCGCGGCCGCGGACCGGCCAGCCACCCTGCCCGCCGGCGTCGTGGACGCCGCCGCCGGGGCATCCGGCGCCGCCTCCGCCGAAGGGGCGGTGGCCGACATCCGGGTGACACTCGTCGCCGGCGGCGAGCGCATCGACGCCCCCGGCAACACGGGCACGTTCGCCGGCAGCTGGACAAAGAACGACCAGCGCTCCTTGGACATCACCTCCGGCCGCGCGCCGCGCGGCGGCTCCGAACTGCTGCTCGACGCCGAGACCGCCAACGAGCACGGGTTGAAGGTCGGCGACGAGATCTCGGTCGTCGCACTTCCCGGAGACTTCACCGCGCGCGTTGCCGGCATCGCCTCCTTCAAGGTGGCCAGTCCCGGCACCGGCGTCGTCCGCTTCGACACCGGCGCCGCCCAGCAGCGCCTCCTCGGCCAGCGGGACGCCTTCACCCACGTCTACGTCACGGCACGGGCCGGTGTGAGCGACACCCAGCTCAAGAAGTCGGTCACGGCCGCGGTGCCGGCATCGTCCCAGCTGCTCACGGCGGACGAGGCCGCCGAACGGGACGGCCACACGATGGCCTCCTCCCTCCAGGCCCTGACCTACGCGATGCTCGGGTTCGCGGGCGTGGCGTTTCTCGTCGGGACGTTCCTCATCGTCAACACCTTTTCCATGCTGGTCGCCCAGCGCACCCGGGAGATCGGCCTGTTGCGGGCCATCGGATCCAACCGCCGCCAGATCAACCGCTCAGTGCTGACCGAGGCCGTCCTGCTCGGCCTGTCCGGGTCTGTGGCGGGCCTCGCCACGGGCATCGGCCTGGCAGTCGCCCTCATGTCATTCACGGGTGCCGCCGGGGTCGAGGCATCGACGCAGGACCTGACCATCGCCTGGACCACGCCCGCCCTGAGCATCGGACTCGGCATCGTCGTCACCGTCCTGTCGGCGTACGTGCCCGCCCGGCGCGCCGGCAAGATCTCCCCCATCGCCGCTCTGCACGACAGCGAGGCGCCCGCGGAGGGACGGACCGGACGGATCCGGGCGGTCATCGGCGCGGTCCTGTCCGTCATCGGACTCGGCGTCCTGACAGCGGCCTGGCAGGCCGGGGAGACCTCCACGGCGGCCGGGCTGCTCGGCCTGGGCGTGCTGCTGACCCTGGTCGGCCTCATCGTCGTGGGACCGCTGTTGGCCGGTGTGATCGTGCGGGCCCTGAGCACGGTCCTGCTGCGCTGGTTCGGGCCCGTGGGCCGGCTGGCCGAGCGCAACGCACTGCGCAATCCGCGCCGCACCGGCGCCACCGGAGCGGCCCTGATGATCGGCTTGGCGCTGGTGGCGTGCCTGTCCGTGGTGGGTTCTTCCATGGTGGCGTCGGCCACCGCCATCCTCGACAAGTCGGTCCGCGGTGACCTGATGATCAGTGCTGACTCGGGTCAACCGCTGCTTCCCCAGGCACAGCGCGCCCTGGCACGGGCCGAGCACATCGAGCACCTCACCGACTACCGCGTCCTGGGCGCCGACGTCGACACCGGCGACGGCGCTCCGCGGCGCGGGCTGGTCATCGCGGCCGACCCGACCTTCACCCAGGACCTCCTCGTCGACACGGCCTCCGGTGACCTGGACGCCGCGTACACCCTCGACAAGGCGTCGGTCAGCGAGACGTACGCCCGTGAGCACGGCCTGAAGGTCGGGGACCCGCTGCGCATCGCCTTCATCGGGGGCACGAGCGGCCGCATCACCGTGGCGGCCATCACCTCCGACGAGTCGAGCACTGAGAAGGACGCGGTCTACCTGGCCCTCGCCACGGCACGCAAATACGTGAAGGAGGACCGGCTTCCGCTGAGCACCGTGATGTACGCCGAAGCCGTAGACGGCCAGGAGAAGGAGGCCTACGCGGCGTTCGAGAAGGCGCTCGCGCCCTATCCGCAGTACACGGTGCAGAGCACGGCCGACTTCAAGGAGACCCTGCGCAACGAGGTCAGCCAACTGCTGAACATCGTTTACGGCCTGCTGGCGCTCGCGATCGTCGTCGCGGTGCTGGGCGTGGTGAACACCCTGGCACTGTCGGTGGTCGAGCGCAGGAGGGAGATCGGTCTGCTGCGGGCCATCGGCGTCTCGCGCAAGCAAGTGCGGCGCATGATCCAGCTGGAGTCGGTGGTCATCGCGCTGTTCGGCGCGGCGCTGGGCCTGGGCCTGGGCCTGGCCTGGGGCGTCGCCGCGCAGCGCCTGCTGTCCCTGGAGGGTCTGGACACCCTGGAAATCCCGTGGCCGACGATCCTGACGGTCTTCGTCGCCTCGGCCTTCGTGGGCCTGCTCGCGGCCCTCGCTCCGGCGTTCCGGGCCGCGCGGACGAACGTCCTGGCCGCCATCGCCTCCGGCTCCTGAGGGCCGGCCGCTCGCCGCAGCCCGGCCCGGCACGGGTCCGTCACCACGAGGACCGGTGTTCGGGCCGGCGCTTCCGGCGCGGGTGCCCTCCGGGGAACACCGCGCCGGACGGACGGGCCATCGGCCAGACGTGCCGCAGGCCCGCACGTCACGCCACCCGCACCGGGAACGGGTCCTCCGCTCGGGAGCCGACCACGGCAGCCAGGGCCTCCAAGGGTGACGGCCGGCCCTGGCGTCCTCCGGCAGGAGGTACGCCAGGCGCTCACCCACCGCCGACGTCGCGTCCGGGCCGACCGGTGCGCGTCCACCGCGAGGCCCCCGGACCCGCGCGCGGACGGCACGGACCGCGGTCAGGACGGCTCCGCCCCATGGAGCGGTGCCCCGGGAAGCAGCGATGTCCCCGTCCGGATCACGCCCGGACACCCAGCCCGCGCGGGCCCGTGTGGCGTCCGGTGCTCCAGCACGCCCAGTGCGGTCTGACACCCGGCGGCACCCGGCCGCGCGCCACGAGTCTCCAACCCCTCCGACGCGCTGGCCGCCAAAGCGGCGTCCGAGAGCGCGTTCTCGGGACTGCTCCTGGGCCTGGGCGCGGTGGCCCTGCTGGTGGACGGGGTCGGCGTGGCCAACACGATGATCATCTCGGTGCTGGAACGTCGGCACGAGATCGGGCTGCGCCGCTCCCTGGGTGGTACCCGCGGTCAGATCCGCGTCCAGTTCCTGACCGAGCCCGTACTGCTGTCCGGGCTGGGCGGCGTGGTGGGACTGCTGCTCGGGCTGAGCGCAACCCGGACGTACGCACTGGTGATGAACATGCCGTGGGTCATGCCGGTCTGGGCGGTCACGGGCGGGCTGGGCGCGACAACCGTGATCGGCGCCGTGGCCGGGCTGTACCCGGCCGTCCGGGCGGCCAGGCTCTCCCCCACCCTGGCGCTGCACGCCGGATAGACGCCCGCTGAGCGGTGGCGGGACCCACGCCTCCCGCTCACACGCCGCCGCCCGACTCCGGGGCACGGGGCGCCTTCCGGCGCCCTTCCCCCGGAGGGCCATGAAGAGCGGACGATCAGCGGCGGACAGTCGGCCGGGGCCAGGCGAGGAGGCCGGGTGTGGTTCCCACCGGGACGGCAGCCACCCCACCCCCGTCCCGCCGCCCAGCGACGCCGTGCCACCCGGCGCGGTGACCGCGTCCACGACACCCCTCGTCCTGACGCGGGGCACCCGCAGTGAACCGAACGCGGCCGTTGGGCGTTCCAACGGGTGCCCCCCTCCGCGCCGCTGGTTGCCGTCGCGCGTCGAGGGGAAGACGGACGCCCGCCGGTCTCTCCGCTTCCGGAGATCGGCGGGTGTCCGGGAACCGGCCGACAAGGCACAGCGGAGGAACGCACGATGACCGATCCGGGACAGTTCACCGAGACCCGGTGGATAGACGTCGGGCCCCGGGCCAAGACCCCGATAGACGCAATCGCCACCGCCGGACGCACCGGGTCAGCGAACGCACGCGCCGCCGAATTCCTGTGGTGCGAACGCGGCCACGGAGGGCTGCCTCGCGTCCAGTTGTTCCCCTCGTACGAGGCGGCGGCGCGCAACGTACTGGACGGTACGGCCAGCCATCTACTCGTTTCCAACGGCCATCCGGACATCGCTACGTTCTACGAGGACACGAACCTGCGGTTCTCCTCGGCGTTCTTGCACAGCACCCCGTACGTCCTGGTCGGCGACGTCCCGTTGGACTTCGAAGCCCCTCGGGTAGCCGTCCCGGCGGGCCTGTCCACAGTGGCCGCCCGCCTCTTGGCTGAGCATTTCCCGTCGTTCGTCGTCAGCAACGTGGGCCACGACGACGAGGCCGTCGCGGCGGTCCGCGGCGACCGGGCCGATGTGACCGTTCTGACCTCCGACAAGGCCAGCGCCTGTGCGCTTCCCGTGCTGCCCGGCCGCCACACCAGTCGCATGCTGTGGACGGTCTTCCTGCCCTCCGCGCCGGTCCAGTGAGCGCGCCAGCACACCCCGCCGCGGTCCCCACCCAGACCTCGCCCGTCACGCCGTACCGGACTCTGCACTTGCTGCTGACGGCCGTGTCGCTGACGCTGGTCCTGCTCAGCGTGAATCGCCGCACCGAGCTGACGCTGTCCTTCGTCGCACCGAACGAGTTTCTGCGCTGGACGGACCTGAACAACATGGTCCTCGGCATGGTCACGGTGTTGCTGTACTACGCGATCATCACCCACCTGACCGGCGCCGGACCGGGCAGGTTCACCCGATTCACCCCACACGGACCGGTGTTCGCGCTCGCCGCCTACCTGTACGCGTGCAGCTACGGCATGCACGAGATCACCAACTACCTCAACTCGCGTTTCTGCCTGAACGGGTCGGGCGCCGCCTGCCGGATCATCGACTTCAACGACAGCGAGTTCTCGCACTACCTCTTCTTCGGCGGCTTCATCCTGCTGAACGCCAGTATCGTCCTGGCCCAGTTGCACGTGCCGGCGATGGCTCCGCTCACCCGCATGGACAACGTCCTGCTGGTGCTCAACGCCGCCTTCGTCGCCGCGGGTATCGCCGCCAACCTGGCGTTCGAGCAGATCGGCATCGACCTGTACGTCGTCGCGGCTGTCGCCCTGGGGACCCTGACGGCGGCCCACCGCCTGCCGGGCCAGCCCATACTCCGCTACTACAACGTCGGATACATCGGAGGGCTGGTGCTGACGGCCGCGATCAGGACCGCTTCCTGAGCACCCCGCCCCGTGCGGCGCCATCACCGCAGGACGAACCGAGGGAGATCGTGCCCGGTCACCGGAGGAGGGCCGCAGTGGTGGCAGCCGGCAGGTAGCGCCGAGCGGTCCCGACGAGCCGACGGCCGGGCGGGGGACGGTCCCCCCGCCCGGCCGTCTTTCTTGGTCCCCCGGTGATTTACTCCGCCGGCCGGTGAACCGCTTCGTATGCCGGGCCGTAGTGCAGTGTGGCAAGAGCCGACCCGTGCGCCGCGGCTCTGTGCGCGGTCACCGCTCACCGCGCCGCTGTTCCGTGCCGGAGCCGGACCGATGGGGGTCCCGCGTTCTGCGCGGAACAGTGCCTTGCGGCATCGCGCCCTCGTTCCCGCACGGTCAGCGCGAGGGAGGACACCGGGGTGGCCGCGGTGAACCCTTCGGCACCACTCGCCGTAGAGCGGGGCGTGGCAGACATCATCGTGGGCACGTTTCCGGCGACCGGACATGTCGTTTCCCTCCAACCCATCGTCCGTGAGCTGGTCCGGCGCCGACATAGCGTCAGGTGGTACACCTCGGAACGGTACGCCGGCCAGGTGGCCGCGACCGGCGCCGTGTTTGAGCCGATGAGCCCTCACCTGGACCGGCTGGCCGGTGACCTGGACGAGCGGTATCCCGAGCGGGCCGCCCTCAAAGGGCTCAAGCGGATGAAGTGGGACTTGAAGCACCTGTTCATGGACCCGGTGGCCGAGCAGGTCGAGGAACTGCGCCTGCTCAGGGCCCGCAGGCCGACCGACGTGCTGCTGTGCGACCCCGGTTTCGGTGCGGCCCGGCAGCTGGGTGAACTGGTCGGACTGCCTTGGATCAGCGTGGGCTCGACCCCACTGACGCTACCCAGCAGGGACACCGCCCCGTTCGGCTCCGCGCTCCCGCCCAGCTCCAGCGTGCCCGGACGGCTGCGTAACGCCGCTCTGGGGTTCGTCTTCAACCGTGTGGTGATGCGCGACGTGGTCGCCTACCGCGACGCCCTGCGCGTGCAGACGGCCCTCCCTCCGGCCCGTGAGGACGTGATGGGTGCGGGTATCTCCCCTCATCTGCACCTGCAGAGCGGGGTCGCGGAGCTGGAGTATCCGCGCAGCGATCTGCCGCCGTATGTCCACTTCATCGGTTCCCTCGACGACGACGTGACCGATCCGCGGCCCATGCCCGCGTGGTGGGAGGAGGTGCGCGCGGCGAACCGGCCTATCGTGCACGTCACTCAGGGCACAGTGGCCAACACCGAACTGGACGACCTGCTGCTTCCGACCCTGCGGAGTCTGGCGGGGCAGGACGTCGTGGTGGTCGCCACGCTGGGCGACGACACCGCGCGACGTGTGCTGCCCTCCGGTCTCCCGGACAATGCCTACGTCGCCCCGTACCTGCCGTACAGCCGGTTCCTGCCGCACGTCGACGTCATGGTGACCAACGGTGGTTTCGGCGGGGTCAACGAGGCGCTGCGCCACGGTGTGCCGCTGGTCGTCGCGGCGGGCAGTGAGGAAAAGCCTGAGGTGGCCGCCCGTGTCGCCTACTCGGGGGCAGGGATCGACCTGCGCACGGGCAAGCCGGACCCGGCCGCGATCCGCAGGGCGGTGCACACGGTGCTGGCCGGTTCGGCGCACCGCGAGCGGGCCGCCGAGCTGGCCAAGCAGTACGCCGCGGTGCAGGCTGGCCCGCGGGCGGCTGACCTGATCGAGCAAGTGGTCCTCACCCACTGCTGAAACGCAGCCGTCCCGGCTCCGTGAGGACACGGAGCCGGGACGGCGCGGCAGCTATCACTCCCCCGCGTGCAGCACCCCTCGCTCCTGCAGTTCCCGGCGCAGCAGGCGCATCGTGTAGAAGGTGCGCGACTTCACCGTGCCGGGCGGGATACCGAGGACCTCCGCCGCCTGGGTGACGGTGTGGCCCCGGAAGTAGAGCAAGGTGATCACCTCACGCTGCTGCTCCGTGAGCGTGTTCAGTACCTCCAGCAGGACGTGGGACGTGAGGATCCGCTCGGTCTCGTCACCGAGAGCGGCGAGCGGACGGTCGGGCAGCTGGTTCTCGGGTGGTCTAATCCGGCGGGCCCGGTGGCTGTCGATTACCAGGTTGCGCACCACCGTGAACAACCACGGCCGAGCCTGGTCGACGTCGCCGCCGAAGGAGTCGGTGTGTTTCCAGGCACGTGCGAAGGCATCCTGGAGGATGTCCTCGGCATGGTGCCAGTCCCCTCCCAGCAGCTTTGCGGCATACCGTCTCAGCATGCTCGCGTGGCGTTGGTAGAGGTCCCGAACGAACTGATCGTTGTCCGCGACCTGGTGCTGGTGACCTGAGTCACCCGGGACGGGTGTGTCCGCTTGCGCGGAGGTCGTGGTCCGCCTCATTGCGTGGCGTCCGTTCCTTCATCTCGGCTTTCCGTGGCGTGCCCGGCCGCGATCGACACGACAGGGCAGACTTACGCTGCGACAGATGCCTTGAAGGATTCTTAGAACGAACCTGAGGTTGTGGGCACGGCGACCGGGCCGCGACAGCGGGAAGGCGCCTACCGGTGGGGTCGGCCGGGGCGGACCCCACGGCGGGCCACAGTGATATGTCCCGGCGAACACGTGCCAGCCGTCGGCACGGGGCCGGACTCGCTGGCACGGGAGCACTCGGTGTCGGCCGGGACCCGGGGCTCGGGGTCCGACGGCGCGTACATCGCGACCAGGTCGAGCAGCGGCAGCACCTCGCCGAGCTGCTCGTACTGCTCACGGCAGAAAGCGCAGCCGCGCATGTGGTCGTCGACCGCGGTGCGCTCGGGTTCTTCCAGTGAACCGAACAGACGGGCGGCGAGGGCGGGACATGCCTGCTCGCAGTCCACGGGGGCCTCCAGAATCGGACAGGACGCACCCGCAGCGACAGTCGGGTGACCACTTCCCATCCTGCCCTGTTCGGCGTCCTCCATGCCCGGTGTTTCCCGGACGTTTTTGGCGGCGGCCGAGCCGTGTGCCGCCCCACACGGGGGACCACGGCCGTCACCGCCCGCGCCGGGGACACCACCCGTTTCCGACGTCGCCTCTTGCCTTGCTTGCCGCCGTCACCGCCCGCGCCGGGGACACCACTGCGGCGTGTCGCTTCCGTCCGGTGCAGGATCTCCAGTGTCCGGCGGCGCCTCCCGGACAGGACGGGCCAGCCCGCAGTGCCCGGTGCCAGGCCGTCACCACCTCCTGCAGGTCGCCGGCACCACACTGGCTGTCCCGGAGCCCGAGCCGCAGCGCACGCGCGCGCAGATCCAGATGAGCCGGCCGTCGGGGAACCGGTCGAGAGCGCTGCGTGCGAAGGCCGGTACGGGGGCTGTCCGGAGCGTCCCGGCAGAGGCCTTCGCCCCCCCGTACTCTCCAAGCCGAAGCGAAGCGGTACGCACCCCAGCGCTTCGGGGACGGGCCGCCGTCCTCGGCGACAGGGGAAATAGGGGAAGGGCACCGAACTTGAGGACCTGCCCGGTCGTAGTTCCTTACAGGACGGTGTCCACCCTGGCGTCCACCGCTCACATGCGCGCAGGCATGAACTGCCGTACGCCAGTTCCGGCACCGGACATGGCTGCGGAACTCAGAAAGGACTCACACACGTGCGATCCCCAAAGGAAGCCCTGACCGGCCGGCGTTCCTTCCTCGCTCTCACCACCGCCGGAGTGGCGCTCTCGGGGGTGGCTTTCGTCGCACGGCCCACGGAGGCCGAGGCCCACCCCGTCCCCGCCACGCCTGCCCGCGGGCTGGGGTCGGCCGTCCGGGAACTGCGCCAGCTGGAACGGCAGCACTCGGCCAGGCTGGGCGTGTTCGCCTGGGACACGGCGACGGACCGGACCATCCTGCACCGTGCCGGGGAACGCTTCCCCATGGCCTCCACGTTCAAGACGCTCGCCGTCGCCGCGGTGCTGCGGGACTTGAACGCCAACGGCAAGTTCCTCAGCAAGACCATCCGTTACACCGCGGAGGACACCACCCGGTCCGGTTACGCCCCTGTCACCGGTCTGCCCGAGAATCTCGAGCACGGCATGACGGTGGAGGAGCTGTGCGCGGTGTCCATCACCCACAGCGACAACGCCGCGACCAACCTGCTGCTCAAGGAACTCGGCGGTCCCACCGCAGTCACCCGGTTCTGTCGCTCCCTCGGTGACATGGTCACCCGTCTGGACCGCTGGGAGCCCGACCTCAACTCCGCCGAGCCCGGCCGGGTCACGGACACCAGCACGCCGCTGGCCCTCGGTAAGACGTACGCCAGGGCCACCCTCGGTGACGCCCTGCGGCGCGCCGACCGGACGCGTCTGACGGGTTGGCTGCTCGCGAACACCACGGGCGCCAAGCGCTTGCGTGCCGGTCTGCCCGGCGACTGGCGGGTCGCGGAAAAGACCGGCACCGGGGAGTACGGCACCACAAACGACGCCGGACTCGCCTGGCCTCCCGGTGAGGAGCCCATCGTGATCACCGTCCTGTCCACCAAGGACGACCCCGAGGCCCCGGCGGACGAACCGCTGCTCGCCGAGGCGGCGAGGGTGGTCGCCAAGCACCTGGGCTGACAGCGACCGAAGCGGGCCGGGTGATTCGGTCGCTGCTGCGCTTACGGGCGTCTGCCCAGGTCAGCGTGGGTGAACGTGGCCACACAGCGGCCGAAGCGACTGAAGTTCATACTGAGCGGATGCTTTGGCCCACCGGTGGCTGAGATGTGCGGCGAATCGGTGCGCTGCCCGGCCGGTGTCCCCCAAGGTTGCGGAGCGCGAGGGCTCAGCACGCGCCGAACCGCCTGACACGCGGGAGGATCGCCGCGTGGGAACGCCGGTCCGCGGGATCCTGGTCGGATGCCGCGGACCGGCGTTACGTGTGTGGTGGTTTGTTGGGGTCGTGTGTGGTGGTGGGTTCAGACGTTGGGGACGGTGGGGAAGTCGAGTTCGGTGTTGGCCCAGCGGTTGAAGGTGTTGGTGTAGGTGTTGAGGGCGATGTGGAGGGGTAGTTCGGCGAGTTCGGTGTCGGTCCATCCGGCTTGCTGGGCGGTCTTCCAGTTGGTGTCGCTGACCACGCCGACCTGTGCCACTGCTTC
>NZ_JAGMUE010000868.1:0-563 GCF_019049165.1 Streptomyces sp. AC627_RSS907 | reverse complement strand
ACGTAGCGCAGTACGCCGGTGGGCGCGGCGATCATGATGACGTCGCTCGACCCCTGCACCAGGGAGCGGAAGTGGTTCTCCTTCTGCGCCAGCTCCTGGGTCAGGGTGATGTTGTCCATCAGCATGATGGCCTGCCGTACCACCAGGGCGAGGACGACGGTGCAGCCCGTGAAGAGCACGACCTGGTCCACGGCCCGGCCGTTGAGCACGTTGTAGATGATCCCCAGCACGCAGACGCTGGCGGCCAGGTAGGGCGTCAGGGCGGTCAGCGAGTTGGCGATGGGGCGCCCGGCGGGCTGCGGCCGGCGCGGGCGCTCCCACTCCGCGGTGGAGCGGGCCGACGCCCACGGCGCGTAGGCCAGCAGCAGCGAGCCCGCGAACCAGCCCGCGTCCAGCGGCTGGCCCGAGTTGTACTGCTGCCGCAGCAGTGGCGAGGTGAACAGCGCGTCACACAGGACGGTCAGCGCGAGGGCGCCGATGGCGGTGTTGACCGCGGAGCGGTTGGCCGACGAGCGCCGGAAGTGGACCGCGAGTACGACGCTGACCAGCGCGATGTCCAGAGG
>NZ_JAGMUE010000867.1:0-624 GCF_019049165.1 Streptomyces sp. AC627_RSS907 | reverse complement strand
GTGACGTCGTTGGCGCAGGTGTAGCCGAGGATGACGTCCCTGGCCCGCTCGCGCGGGACCTCCCGGCACATCCTGCCGATCACGACGGCCAGCTCGGCCTCGTGGTGGACCTCCTGCGAGAAGGAGGGGTAGGCGATGGCGTCGCCGGGGCCGACCACCGAGGTGGACGGCTTGAAGAAGGCGACCGGAACGTCGGGGACCTCGTGGCCGAGTTCCCTGGCGTGCTCCGCGTAGTTGCGACCGATCGCCACGACCTTGTTGGGGAGCACCGGGGGCAGCAGGCGCACCTTGTCCAGCGGGACCTTCTGGCCCGAGCGCTCGAATTCGGCGAAGGGGTGTCCCTTGATGATGTCGAGGACGGGGCCGCCGTCAGGGGCGGCGGCCTCCTCCACGACTCCGAACGCGACGTTGCCGTCGATGGAGAATCTGGCGATGCGCACGGGAAGTGCTGCCCTTCACTACTGATCATTGGCTGAGGTCTGACGCTCCAGGCTATCGCCCCGTTTTCGTCACCGCCGCGCTCCAGGCCCGTCACCGCACGGCACCGCCCCGGTGCACCAGGTAGCGGTACGGGGTGCGGCGCCTCTCTCACACGGGGCATGGGGCACGGCACCTCCCTCACAC
>NZ_JAGMUE010000866.1:0-556 GCF_019049165.1 Streptomyces sp. AC627_RSS907 | reverse complement strand
GTACCCACCGCCCGGCCCGGCGTCGTAGCCGGCGCCCGGCACCGCGTCGTACCCCGCGGCGCTGTCGTCACCGGTGGGGAAGCCGGCGCCCCGCTCGGCCCCGTAGGGCTGCTGGCCAGGCGCCGCCTGGCCGCCGCCGTACTCGCTCCCGTACTCGCCGCCGAAGCCCCCGCCCGGGGCGCTCTGGTATGGAGCGGCCTGCTGGCCCTCGTACACGGCGCCCTGCTGACCCTCGTACGTCGGGTGGCCGGCGTCGTCGAAGCCCAGCTCCGCGGCCGTGCGCGGGGCGTTCGGCTGTCGCGGCGACGGGGGCGCGGGCTGCTCGGGGACGATCGGCGAGACGGCGAAGTCCTCCTGGGGCGCGTCGTCGCCACCACCGCCGTGCGTGATCGGCTCGGGCAGCATGACCAGCGACGTGGTGCCGGCCTGCTCGCCGGCGGGGCGCAACTGCACCCGGATGCCGTGCCGGTTGGCCAGCCGGCCGACCACGAACAGGCCCATGCGCTGGGAGACCGCCACGTCGACGGTGGGCGGGTGGGCCAGCCGGTGGTTGATG
>NZ_JAGMUE010000865.1:0-601 GCF_019049165.1 Streptomyces sp. AC627_RSS907 | reverse complement strand
CTTCAGGGACATCCCGTACCGGTGCGCGGTGAAGTCGCCGAGGTCGAAGCGAGCGAGCCGGTCCACGACGGCCTTGGCCTCAAGGCCGGCCTCCGTCACTTCCTTGACCAGTTCCTGCGCCCGCCGGGCCAGGACGAGCCGGGGCGAGTCGTCGTCGAGGCGGAGGAAGGCGCGGTGCTTCTCCAGTTCCCCGACGAGCCGCCCTGCGTCCTGGGCGAGCACGCTGGCAGCGTGCTTGATCTGCCCGGCGAACTGGTTGACGATCCGCCCGCGCCGCAGTTGCGGCGCCCGGTCCCCGAGCACGGTCTCGAACCGCTTGCGCGCCTCGTCCCAGTCGCTCTCGCTGGGCAGCTGCTGCTCCCGCAGGGCGTAGTCCCGCTTGAGCTCGTGCGGTGCGGGCGCGGGTTCGACGGGGGTACCGCCGCGCACCCACACTCGGTCGGTCATCTCCGCGTAGGCGGCGGCGAGCAGCCTACGCAGCGGCTCGGGCAGACCGCGCGGTACGGGAAGGTCACTCCAATCGGAGAGCTTGACCAGAGTCGGTTCGGCGATACCGTCCCGCCGGGCCTGGCTGCTGAAGTGGTCGGGCCAGGCGGTGGAC
>NZ_JAGMUE010000864.1:0-659 GCF_019049165.1 Streptomyces sp. AC627_RSS907 | reverse complement strand
CCATAGCTCTCCCAGCGTCCGGGCAGGGTGGAGCGCTGGTGCTCCTCGACGGCGTCACACCACCGCCGAACCCGTACGGGTGCAGCCACTCGGTCCCCTGGTTCACCGCCCGACTCGGCGGCGCCCTGCTCGAACTGTCCGGTTCGCGGCGGGATATGCCCCTCGCCGACTGCCTGGCGGCGGCGATTACCCGTACCGCCGACGCCCATCGCGACACGTGTGACCTTTCTCATGTTCGTACGCCCCAGGCAACCGTGGTCGTCGTCCGCTGGGACGCCGATCGCGTGGAGCATCTGGTGCTCTCCGACTCCTCCCTGCTGATCGAGGCGCCCGACGGCATGGTGACGCCGGTGCTCGACTCCCGGCTCGACGAGCTGCCGCACAGCGTGCGCGCCCTCGGCGCCGCCGCCCGGGCGCTCCCGCGCGGCTCGGCCGAGCGTCGCGCGGCGGGCGCCGAGTACGGGCGGGCCGTGGAGGCCCTGCGCAACGCCGAGGGTGGCTTCTTCACCGCCGCCGCCGACCCCGACGTCGCCCGCCGGGCCGTCACCGGCACCACCCCGCGCGCCGAGGTCCGGGCCCTCGCGGCGCTCAGCGACGGGGCCACGCGCTGGGTCGAGATCTTCCGCGAGGGCGACTGGACGGAGAGCTTCGCCCTGCTC
>NZ_JAGMUE010000863.1:0-660 GCF_019049165.1 Streptomyces sp. AC627_RSS907 | reverse complement strand
ATCGTCTGCGGCTTGATCTCCTATCCCCGGCACCCGGACTACGCCGCCTTCCGGGAGATCGCCGACGAGACGGGCGCCTACCTCATCGCCGACGCGGCCCACCCCATCGGCCTGGTGGCCGGCGGCGCGGCGCCCAATCCGGTGCCGTACGCGGATGTGGTCTGCGCCACCACCCACAAGGTGTTGCGCGGACCGCGCGGTGGCTTGATCTTGTGCAACGCCGCGCTGGCCGAACGCATCGACCGGGCGGTCTTCCCCTTCACCCAGGGCGGCGCGCAGATGCACACCGTGGCCGCCAAGGCGGTCGCCTTCGCGGAGGCCGCGACGGCCGACTTCGTCGCGTACGCGCACCGCGTCGTCGACAACGCGCGCGTGCTGGCCTGGGCGCTGGACGGCCTCGGCATCGGACTGCTGACCGGGGGCACCGACACCCATCTGATCAGCGCCGACGTCACGGGCCTCGGCCTCGACGGGCGCACCGCGCGCGGCCGGCTCGCCGCCGCCGGCATCGTGCTCGACACCTGCGCGCTGCCCCGGCCCGGGCAGGCGGCCGGGTACGTGAAGGGCCTGCGGCTGGGCACCGCCGCGGTCACCACGCAGGGCATGGCGGAGGCCGAGATGGAGCGGGTCGGGGAGCTGATCGGGGCGGCCCTGCGGGAG
>NZ_JAGMUE010000862.1:0-736 GCF_019049165.1 Streptomyces sp. AC627_RSS907 | reverse complement strand
GCTCTCCCCCGGGCGCTCGGGGGACTCCTGTGGGGCGCCGTCGGTCCACAGGTCCCAGTGGGGGCGGGTGCGGTGGATGTCGGGCGTGGTCCGGCCCTCGTACGCGCCGTAGGCCCACTCGGTCAGGTCGCTCTCGACCTCGGCGCGGTCGAGCAGACCGGTCAACCGGGCCGTCTCCCGCGCCCGCACCCGCGGGCTGACCAGGACCCTCGCCAGGGTCCTGGTCGCCAGCAGCGGACGGAGGGCGCGCGCCTGCTCCGCGCCCCGCTCCGTGAGCGGCAGCTCAGTCCAGCTCGTGTGCTGGCCCGAACGGCTCCAGTCCGTCTCGCCGTGCCGCACCAGCAGCAGTTCAGTCACTCGCGCCCTGCTGCTTGGCCGCCGCGTCGGCGACCGAGGCGCGCACCTCGTCCATGTTCAGCGCGCGCGCCTGGCCGATGACGTCCTCCAGCGCGGTGGCCGGCAGCGCGCCGGGCTGGGCGAAGACCGCGATGTTGTCCCGGACGATCATCAGCGTCGGGATGGACTGGATCTCGAAGGCCGCCGCCAACTCCGGCTGCGCCTCGGTGTTGACCTTGGCGAAGACCAGGTCGTCGTGGCGCTCGGACGCGCTCTCGAAGACTGGGGAGAACGTGCGGCACGGGCCGCACCAGGAAGCCCAGAAGTCGATCAGGACGAATTCACTCCCGGAAACGATCTCGTCAAAGTTGTCCTTGGTGAGTTCCACCGTGCTCATGTG
>NZ_JAGMUE010000861.1:0-712 GCF_019049165.1 Streptomyces sp. AC627_RSS907 | reverse complement strand
CGGCGGTCGACGCGGTCGCGGAGCACTTCCGGGCCGCCGGCCGGCGGGTCAAGCGGCTGCGGGTCAGCCACGCCTTCCACTCGCCGCTCATGGAGCCGATGGTGGCGGACTTCCGCGCCGCCCTGGCCGAGCTGTCGTACGCCGCGCCCACGCTCGGCGTGGTCACGACGGGCGGCCAAAGTGACGGCGACTGGAGCGACCCGGAGTACTGGGTGCGGCACGTCCGCGAGCCCGTGCGCTTCGCCGATGCCGTACGGGAGTTGGCGGACCTCGGCGTGGCGCGCGTCCTGGAGGTCGGCGCGGACGGCACGCTCACGGCCCTGGCACAGGAGTGCCTGGCCGACGCGTCCGACGTGGCCCTGGTGCCCACGCTGCGCAAGGACCGCCCCGAACCGCACGCCGCCGTCGCGGCCCTGGCCCACCTGCACGCGTACGGAGCGGCCGTGCCGTGGGCCCGGCTGCTGCCCGCGGGCGACGCCGTACCCCTGCCCACGTACGCCTTCCAGCGCGAGCACTACTGGCTGCGCTCGGCCGCCGGGGGCCGGGCGGACCTCGCCGCGGCCGGTATCGCGGCGGCGGACCACCCGCTGCTCGGCGCGGCCGTGCCGCTCGCCGACGGGCGGGGCCTGGTGTGCACGGGCAGCCTGTCGCTGGCCAGCCACCCCTGGCTGGCCGACCACGCGGTGGGCGGCGCGGTGCTGCTGCCCGGCAC
>NZ_JAGMUE010000860.1:0-604 GCF_019049165.1 Streptomyces sp. AC627_RSS907 | reverse complement strand
CATGCACGGGCCGCTCACCAGGAGGGCGCGTCCATGCCAAGTTGCTCCGCTGAGTATTCCCAGGCTCCCGCGCGGCACACAAGGTCGCGTTCACGTCGCTGCCTTGACGCGCCCCACGCGCTACCCGAGTCACAGAACACACCTACCGCGCCCACGTCAGGCTCGCACCCGGACACGCGCCGTGCGGGGCCGTACACCTGCGGTGATCGCCGCGCGTGGCTGATACTGCCGCCCGCTCGCCGTCCGGCCCGGCGGGGCGCGGCCGGCGCGCGCGGGTCGGCTAGCGCCCTTCGTCGCGCCGCTCGTCGCGGGGCGTGACGGCGCCCGGCCCGGCTTCGCCGCCGGCCCGCGCCGGGGCGCCCTGGGTACGGGCCCGCGCCGTGGACGCCGGCGCCTCGCCGGCCGCGCGCCGGGCCGTGACGCCCGCGAGCGCCCCGGCGCGCGCCGGAGCCCGCCCCGCACTCGGCACGCCGGCCGGGGCGGCACCGGACGGCTCGGCCATCGGCTCGTCGGCTGGGGAGCCCCGCGCGGCGGAGCCGTCCGCCGAGGGGCCGTTCGTGGGTGAGCCGGTGGAGCCGTCAGAGCCGTCAGGGACGCCGTCGGG
>NZ_JAGMUE010000859.1:0-828 GCF_019049165.1 Streptomyces sp. AC627_RSS907 | reverse complement strand
GAGGGCAAGCCCGAGGCCGCCCTGCCGAAGATCGTCGAGGGCCGCGTCACCGGCTTCTTCAAGGAGAACGTGCTGCTCGACCAGCCGTTCGCCAAGGACAACAAGAAGTCCGTCAAGAAGGTCCTGGACGAGGCCGGCGTCTCGCTCAAGCGCTTCGCCCGCTTCCGCGTCGGCGTCTGAGTCGTTCCCGGAATTCAGCCCGGCTCAGGGTTGAAGCAGGGCAGCGAATGACCAGCGACCCCGATAGGGTCGTACGCAGCCAGCCGTCCACCGGTTGGCCGCAGATGTGACGAGGAGGCCATTGCCGTAGAGGTCGATCAAGGACCATCCCGGCAGTGGCCTCCTTCGTATGTGCACGAGGAGATCTCCCATGAATCTGGACGCCGACCAGGCCGACCCGAAAACTGACGGTGCCAAGCGCCGCCGGTTCCTGCTGAAGCTGTCCGGCGAGGCATTCGCCGGTGGCGGCGGACTCGGCGTCGATCCAGACGTCGTGCACAAGATCGCCCGCGAGGTGGCCGCCGTCGTCCGCGACGGTGCCGAGATCGCCATCGTCATCGGCGGCGGCAACTTCTTCCGCGGAGCCGAACTACAGCAGCGCGGCATGGACCGCGCCCGCTCGGACTACATGGGCATGCTCGGAACCGTCATGAACTGCCTCGCTCTCCAGGACTTCCTGGAGAAGGAGGGCATCGACTCCCGAGTCCAGACCGCCATCACCATGGGGCAGGTGGCGGAGCCGTACATCCCGCTCCGTGCGGTGCGACACCTGGAGAAGGGGCGCGTCGTGATCTTCGGCGCCGGCATGGGCATGCCGTACTTCTCCAC
>NZ_JAGMUE010000088.1:0-36097 GCF_019049165.1 Streptomyces sp. AC627_RSS907 | reverse complement strand
ACGTACCGGTGCGGTCGGGGCCTGTGGGGCCAGGGGGGGCTGGAGGGGGCAGGCGGGGGGCTGGAGGGGTCAGGAGGGGGATGGGCCGGGCCGCTGGAGCAACGGAAGGTGCGGAAGCGGTGGCAGCGGCGCCCGCAAGGAGACCGTTGGCGTCACCGCCGCCGTGGGGCGAACGGGCCCGGTTCGCGGCCGGCTTCATGCCCTGCCACCTCCTGGCAGTGGGCATGTCCAGGTCGAACTGGTCGAGGACGCGGGTGACGATGTGCTCGACGATGTCGGCAATGGTCGAAGGCTGGTTGTAGAACGCGGGGACCGGCGGCATGATCACGGCCCCGATCCGCGTCAGCTCCAGCATGTTCTCCAGGTGCACGGCCGACAGCGGGGTCTCCCGGGCCACGAGTACCAGTCGGCGCCGCTCCTTGAGCATCACGTCCGCGGCGCGGCCGATCAGCCCCTCTCCGTAACCGGTGCGGATCGAGGCCAGCGTCTTCATGCTGCACGGCACCACCACCATGCCGTCCATCCGGAACGATCCGCTGGAGACCGCCGCCCCCTGGTCGTCAGGGCTGTAGGACACCGATGCGAGCGCCTCGACGTCGCGCAGCGAGAGTCCCGTCTCCTGCACCAGCGTGGCCCTTGCCCACCGGCTGACGATCAGATGCGTCTCGACGCCCAGCTCTCTCAGCGCCTTCAGCAGGCGCACCGCGAGGGGTGCCCCCGTGGCTCCGGTCATGGCGACGGCCAGCTTCACTCTGCCGCCCTCCTTCCAAGCTCATTGCGACGTACACGTCCTATCACCCTCACGATAAAGTACGTGTACGTCCCAAACAAGCGCGCTCATCGAGCAGGAGGGCGGGAGTGGCGTCGTGGCGGCAGACGCAAGCCGGGGGACGCCACAGGCTCGCGTCGCGACGGGAGCGCTTCGCCAGGGCGTCAGGCGCCGGACTCCGCCATGGATTCGGCGGACGCGGCCACCGTCGCACAGAGGAGCTCGGCACCCGCACCGGGGAAACACGATGAGCTGTTTATGGACAGACTTTTCAAGGGCCGCGACGACAGAATCGCCCATTCGAGTGAGAGCACGGAAGGGGGAAAGCGGGTAACCACAGAACTGGGACAGTCACCACTGCCCTTCAGAAGATGTGGACGCGATTATCCGGGGAGGGAGGGGGCCATGTCCTACGGTCCCGCCCCGGACTTTCAGTGTGATTGTCATTTCTTTCCCTGTGGCCGTCAGCGCTTCTGCACGCGACGACGACCACCCGTCCTGCTTCTGGTACGAGCACACCTCCCCACGGAGGTGAACCACCGGGTGTGTGGCCGAATACGGGCACACGTGATTCTCCGTTTCCCGCCGCCCACGTCACTCCTCCGGCGGCGACATCGCGCGGTTCCGAGCATTCTCCGCCCGGGGACATACGGGGCCGTGCAGGCGCGGCACGCCTAAATCAGAGGCGGCACCGCAGAGTGCACTTCGTGTCCGCGGAGGCGTTCGGGTCGGCCGGTCCGTGCGGCCTGCCGTAAAGGGAAAGGGCTCCAATGAGAAGTGATCCTTGTTTTGTGGTGGAACCGTACAGCGAGAATTGCCAAGCGGTGTACGGGAAAAGGGAGCATGTCGTCGTCGGGGTAAGTCCCGGGAACAGCTATTTCCGGGTCGGTCTGCTGACCGATCTGCTCGGCTGGCTGTGCGCGGAGTTCAAGCAGGTCGACGTGGTGATCCCTGACTCCGCCCTGGTGCACACGTACGTGGCCCTGGGATATCCGGCCGAGAAGGCAGCGAAGAAGGCACACGCGGAGACGAGCGTGCTGCGCAACCGGGTCCTGCGGGCCTGGGAGGCGACCGGGAGCCCGAGGGGCGTCGACGGGGTGCACCGCATGTCGGAGCTGAGCACCCGAAGCTGCTACCAGAAGCTGCTGGCGAGCGCCGAGGGCATGCTGACCGACGACCTTCGGCTGCGGGCGACCGCACTGGGGATGAGCCGGGAGGTGCTGCTGGCCCGACGGCCCGGCTACGACCCGACGCCTCAACAGCTCGAACACGCGCTGCGGTACATCACAGCGGAACTGCCGTTCTTCCTGGGCTCGGCAGAGATCTTCGGAGTGCCGTCGTCCCTCTGCTTCTACCACCAGCGGATCCCGCTGGCGGACGACCTGTTCGCGGGGCGGTCCCGGCTGCGCGCCCCGGAGCAGCAGGGATACGCGGTGATCCGCCCGGAACAGCACGCCGAAGACCGGCAGAAGGGGAGCACGACATGACCGCCAAGGAGATCCGGGCCGCAGGCCTGACCGACCCCCACCTGTTCGCGGCCTACGCGGCGTGCGGCGCTTTCCTGCGGAAGCGCAACTCGGCGGCGTATCCGGCGGCCCGGATGCTGCTGGCTCCGGACAGACGCCCGTACTGGGACGCGATTCTGGCCTTCTCCACGTACGTGGACGACATCGTCGACGACCCGGACCTGCCGGTCACCGAGCGGAGGGCGCGGGCGGAGGCGTACGAGCGGAACGTGTTCGCGCTGATGGCCGGTGACGATCCCTGGGCCGACGGCACGGTCGGTGGACAGAGCCGGATGGGACGGCATCTGGCCCACGCCTTCGGCCACTTCGTGCGCACCTGGGACATCCCCGCGGACTCGGTCCGGACCTTCATGGCGACCATCCGCACGGATCTCGAGGTCGGACAGTACCCGTTGTTCGCCGATCTGGAGAGGTACATCCACGGCGTGTGCGTGCAGGGGGTCTTGTGGGGCAACGCACTGCTCATGCCCGGGGGGCGAAGAGAGCCCGAGGCCGAGCGGAAGGCGGCGGCCGCGAGTTTCGGGCTGCAGCTCACCGACTACCTGCGGGATCTGGCCGAGGACCTCGGCGACGGGCGGCTCTACCTGCCGCTGGAGGATCTGACCGCGTTCGGCCTGACCCGGGACGAGGTGGAGCGGGCGGCACGGCGGGCGCGGATGACCCCGACGCTGCGGGACCTGGTGCGCTTCGAGGTGGAGCGGGCCGGCCGGTACTTCGCCGAGGCCGCCGACTGGTGGCGGCTGGTCGACCCTCCCGCCCGGGAACTGCCCCGGCAGTACGTACGACTGGGCCGGTTCTCCCTGGAACGCATCATCCAGTCCGACTACGACATCTTCCGCACCCCGCCCCGGGCGCACCTGATGTGCGCGGCGTCCTCGGGCGCCAGCTTCTCCCTGGGGCTGACCCGGGTGATCACACAGCGCCTGACCACCCCGCGGCCCCCGGACGCCCGCCGCCCTCTGCCCGACGTCCAGCCCTGACACTCCGCCCGTGATCGGAGCCCCATGCAGCTCACCGTCGTCATGCCCGGCAGCGCCGAGCACCTCCCGCTGGTCCGCGGGGAATGCGAACAATGGACCGCCCCCGGCACCGAACTGCAGGTCGTGGCGCTCGGCGACGGCGTGGGATCGGTCGCCTCCCGCTACGAGATCGCCCTGGCCGGGCCCGCGATCCTGGCCGAGGTGGTGAAGGCCGCGGCCTCCGGGAGCGACGGGGTGTTCATCGACTGCGCCGGCGACCCGGTCGTGCACGCCGCCCGCGAGGTGGTGGACATCCCCGTCGTCGGCGGCTTCCAGCCCGCCCTGCTCACCGCGCTGGGACTGGGCCACCGCGTGGGGGTCATCAGCGTGCTGCCCGGCGTGGTGCCCATCTTCCACGAGCTGATCCGGCACGACGCGCTGAGCGAACGCTGCGGCTCCGTGCGGGTCATCAACACCCCCGTACTGTCCGTACACGATCAGGCCACCCTGGTCGACCACCTCTACGCCCAGGCGTCACAGGCCGTGGCCGCCGGTGAAGCCGATGTCATCGTGCTCGGCTGCACCGGATTCATCGGCGTCGCCTCGGCGCTCCAGGACCTGCTGGCGGCCGACGGGCGGTACGTCCCGGTCGTCGACCCCACCGGCGCCGCCCTCACCTGGCTGGAGAGCGCCGTGCGCATGAAGGTACGACCGAGCCGGACCACGTACACACCGCCGCCGGAGATGACATGGCTGTCCTGAGAGACGACGAGCAGGACGAGCGAGGAGCGGGACCGGCACGCGCCGAGCCGTCCGGGGACAAGCACGCTGTGGAGGACTTCTACGACCTGGTCACGGACTTCTGCGCGTCCGCGTCGGGAACGGACGCCCTGCACAAGGGGTACTTCGACGGCCCCGCGGATCCGGCGCCACTGGCTCGGGCCGCCGACCGGCTGACCCGGCTGGTCGGCGAACGGCTCAGGCTCGGACCCGGGACGGAACTGCTCGACATCGGCTGCGGCACCGGGCAGCCCGCCCGGCTGCTCGCGGAGGAGACCGGCTGCGCGGTCACCGGTACGGACATCGCCGTCCGGCAACTCGCCACCGCCCGTCGCCGCGCGGCGACGACACGGCACGGCGACCGCCTGGTCTTCCACCACGCCGAGGCGACCGCGCTCCCCTTCCCCGCGGACTCGTTCGACCGTGCCGTGATGATGGAGGTCCTCACACACCTTCCGGACACACCGGGCCCGCGCGGCAAGGGAGCGGCTCTGGCGCAGGCCGCCCGCTGCCTGCGGGTCGGCGGTCTGCTGGTGCTGGCCGACCTGACCCGCCTCCCCGCGCCGCCGGAGAGCCGACCGGCCTCGGCGGAGAGCCGACCGGCCTCGGCGGAAGTGCCGTCCATGCATGTTTCCACGCCGGAGCGTTTGCTGGCGCTCCTCGACGCCGCGGGGTTCGACCCGGTCGGTGTGGAGGACCTGAGCGAGCGGGTCCGGCCCAGCAGCCTGCGGACTCGCCGGGCGGTCGTCGAGCGGCGGCGCCCCCTGACGAGCGCCTACGGGGTAGCGGCCGTCGCCTCGATGACCGCGCTCGTGGAGGGACTGGCCCGGGCCGAGCGCGAGCTCGGCTACGTGGTGATCACCGCCGCGGTCCGGGCCACCAGCGGCGGCCGGCCCGGATACGCGGAGCGAAAGCACGCGTCATCGGCCGGCCCGGCTCCGCCGCCGAGCGGCACCCCCTCACCAGCCGGCCCGGCGTGACGTTCGACCGCGTCGGCACCCTCACCCCGGAGCCCCCTGGAGCACCCCGGAGCCCGCCGGAGCACCCAGGAGCGGGACAGCCGCCCCTTACGATGGGGTATGCCCGGAACGGGGCGGGTACTCCGGGAGACATGGCCGGAATCGATCTCAGCAGCAGCGCCTTCGACGACCACTCCTTCATCGCCCGCCGGTACGCGTACGAAGGGGACAACGTCTCCCCTCCGCTCACCTGGAGCGGCGTACCGGACGACGCCGCCGAACTGGTGCTGTTGTGCGAGGACCCCGACGCCCCGTCGGGCACCTTCACGCACTGGGTGGTGGTCGGCATCGATCCCCGCAGCGACGGCGTCGACGCGGGCCAGTGTCCGCCCGGCGGAACCGAACTCACCAACGGCTACGGTGAACAGGGCTGGGGCGGCCCGCAGCCCCCTCCCGGGGACGAGGCGCACCGCTACTTCTTCAGGCTCTACGCCCTGCGGGACCCGTGCGTCCTGCCCGACTCGCCCACAGCCGCCCAGGTCCACCAGGCAGTGGACGGACAACAGCTCGCGAGCGGCACCCTGGTGGGGCTGTACCAACGCTGAACGCTGAGGCGGCGGCTGCCCGAGCCGGCAGTGACATGGCCGGCTGGCTGCTGCACAACCACCTGGGGTGCGCATGTACGCGGTGTACGGACTGGCACCGGTGGCCGCCCTCGTCGTCATCGACGCCGGATACCTCGCCTCCGGACTCGGCCATCCGGCAGGGGCCGGTGACTACGCCGTGCCGGCCTGGACGTCGTCCGCCATGGGCATCGTCGCGGGCGCTCTCGGCCGGCCTGGTCACCGAAGACGCCGTGCGCCAAGCCACCTACAGCGGGCGGCAGCGTGAACGGCAGGCCCGTGACCGCGCCCTGTGCGACGCGGGCCGCGGCCCGGCCAGGGAGCAGGACAGCGGCGCCTTCCGTGACTGCCCCCGCCGAACCGAACCCGCCGGTCTTGACTCCACGCGACTCGAGTCTTACGCAGGAATCAGTGACACATGCGATGCGGCCGGGAGGAGGCTGCGATGGCACGTGCAGTGGGCATCGACTTGGGAACGACGAACTCCGTGGTAAGCGTCCTGGAGGGCGGCGAGCCGACGGTCGTGGCGAACACCGAGGGCGCGAGGACCACGCCGTCGGTCGTGGCGTTCGCCAAGCACGGTGAGGTGCTCGTGGGCGAGGTCGCCAAGCGGCAGGCGGTGACGAACGTGGAGCGCACCGCCCGGTCCGTCAAGCGGCACATGGGCGAGAGCGGGTGGCACTTCCCCGCGTCCGGTGACATCGACGGCAAGCGGTACGCCGCCCAGGAGATCTCGGCTCGCGTCCTGCAGAAGCTGAAGCGGGACGCCGAGGCGTACCTCGGCGAGGACGTCACCGACGCGGTGATCACGGTCCCGGCGTACTTCAACGACGCGCAGCGCACCGCCACGAAGGAGGCGGGGCAGATCGCGGGTCTGAACGTGCTGCGGATCATCAACGAACCGACGTCCGCCGCGCTCGCCTACGGCCTGGACAAGGGCAACGACCAGACGATCCTCGTCTTCGATCTGGGGGGCGGCACCTTCGATGTGTCGCTGCTGGAGATCGGCGAGGGCGTGGTGGAGGTGAAGGCGACCAACGGTGACACCCGTCTCGGGGGTGACGACTGGGACGAACGGATCGTCGACCACCTGGTGAAGCAGTTCAGGAACGGCTACGGCGTCGACCTGTCGAAGGACAAGATGGCAGTACAGCGCCTGCGTGAAGCCGCGGAGCGGGCCAAGATCGAACTGTCGTCGGCCACCGAGACGACGATCAACCTTCCGTACGTCACCGCCTCCGCCGAGGGTCCCCTGCACCTGGACGAGAAGCTCACGCGCGCCCAGTTCGAGCAGCTGACCGCGGATCTGCTGGAGCGCTGCAAGGGGCCGTTCCACAACGCCGTCTCGGACGCCGGGATCGAGGTGTCGGACATCGACCACGTGATCCTGGTCGGCGGCTCGACCCGTATGCCGGCGGTCACGGCCCTGGTGAAGGAACTGACCGGGAAGGACCCGCACAAGGGCGTCAACCCGGACGAGGTCGTCGCCATCGGCGCCGCCCTGCAGGCCGGTGTCCTCAAGGGCGAGGTCAAGGACGTCCTGCTCCTCGACGTCACCCCGCTGTCCCTCGGCATCGAGACCAAGGGCGGCATCATGACCAAGCTGATCGAGCGGAACACGACGATCCCGACGAAGCGTTCGGAGATCTTCACCACCGCCGAGGACAACCAGCCCTCCGTGCAGATCCAGGTCTACCAGGGCGAGCGCGAGATCGCGGCGTACAACAAGAAGCTCGGCATGTTCGAGCTGACCGGTCTGCCGCCGGCGCCCCGCGGCGTCCCGCAGATCGAGGTCGCCTTCGACATCGACGCCAACGGCATCATGCACGTGACCGCGAAGGACCTGGGCACGGGCAGGGAACAGAAGATGACCGTCACCGGCGGCTCCTCGCTGCCCAAGCAGGACATCGACCGCATGGTCCACGACGCGGAGCAGTACGCGGACGAGGACCGGCGCCGCAAGGAGGCCGCCGAGACGCGCAACCAGGCCGAGAGCCTCGTGTACCAGACCGAGAAGCTCCTGCGGGACAACCGCGACACCATCCCCGAGGACGCCCGTTCCGAGACGGAGGCGGCGCTGGGGGAGGTCAAGGAGGCGCTCAAGGGCGAGGACACCGCGGCGATCAGGTCGGCCGTCGAGAAGGCCACCGCCGCCGCCCAGAAGATCGGCAGCGCCCTGTACGCGCGTGCCGCGCAGACACCGAAGGAGGAAGGAGGTGCCCGCACGGCCGGCGACGAAGACGTGGTGGACGCGGAGATCGTCGACGACGAGGCGAAGGGAGGCACCGAATGAACCGGGATCCCTCCACCCCGAGGAAGCCGGGGAGGAAGCCGGGCGGAAGGCCGCCGGTCGTCATCCAGGACCGGCGGAGGATCGACCCGGTCGCCTTCCGGCCCCGCCGCCCGGCCCCGGCAGAGCCGGCCGGCACCCCCTCGAAGGGGCCCGCCCCGGCAACGGAGGCCGCCGCGCTGCGACGCGCGCGGAGTGAGGCAGCCGGGCTGCGCAGCGAGAACGCGGAGCTCATCGCGGATCTGCAGCGGCTCAAGGCCGAGTACGACAACTACCGCAAACGGGTGCGCCGCGACCGGCTGGCGATCCGAGAGATCGCCGTGGCCAACGTCCTGTCCGGACTGCTGCCCGTACTCGACGCCCTGGAGGCGGCACGCGGGCCGGACATCGACGACACCGCGAGCGGCGCCGTGGCCGACCTGCTCCGGGCACGGCTCACGGCGCTGGGCCTGCAACCCGTCGGGGTACCCGGGGAGTCCTTCGACCCCGCCGTGCACGAGGCCGTCACCTACCGCTCGTCGGACCGGGCACCCCGTGCCGTCTGCACCGAGGTGCTCCGGCGCGGCTACCGCGTCGGGGGGCAGCTTCTGCGCCCCGCCCAGGTTTCCGTCACCGGCCCGCCCCACACCCGGGCCTGGGGCTGAGAAGGAGAGCGCACGCCTCCCCCGCCGGATCCGGCCGCCCGGCGCGACCGGCCCGGGACGAACAGCCCGGGGGCCGTGGTGACATCCGGGGGTGAGGCCGCGCGGTGACCAGCGTTTCGGCTTCCCAGCGCCGGAACCGACGACGATGATCCATCACATGGCGTGGTGGCACAGGGCCGCCCGTCGTTCGTTCCCCAGCAAAGGAGACAGGCCATGGCGACCGGTACGGTGAAGTGGTTCAACGCGGAAAAGGGCTTCGGTTTCATCGAGCAGGACGGCGGCGGTCCGGACGTGTTCGTCCACTACTCGGCCATCACAGGCGGTGGCTACCGTGAGCTCAGCGAAGGCCAGAAAGTCACCTTCGACGTCATCCAGGGCGACAGGGGTCCGCAGGCCGAGAACGTCAGCCCGGCCTGATCAGGCAGCCTGATCGGGGCCAGTCGGCCAGACCGGCGGACTGGCCAAGGCCGGTCCCCGGCCCGGCTCGGACGGCCGGGGCGCCCTCCTTCACCTCTCGGCCCGTTCACGGAGGGTCCCGATCACCTCGTCGTCGCTCACCTGCTCGAAGTCGTCGTACCAGAGGCCGACCGCCTGGAAGTCCGGCGGCTGGTACAGACACATGACGTCGTCGGCTTCCGAGCGCATCTCGGCGCAGGACTCGGGGGCGCCGACGGGGACGGCGAGGATCAGCCGGGCGGGATTCAGGCGGCGCAGGTGTCGCAGTGCGGCGCGGGCGGTGGCGCCGGTGGCCAGGCCGTCGTCGACGACGATCACGGTCCGGCCTTCGACGTCGGGCGCGGAGCGGTCGCCCCGGTACAGCAGGGCGCGGCGGTGCAGTTCGGCGCGCTCGCGTTCGACGTCCGGGACGAGGCGGTCCTCGCTCAGGCCGAGCATCCTCAGGGCCCGTGTGTCGAACAGCGGCGGGTCGTCGCCCACGATCGCGCCGATACCCGCCTCCGGCCGGCCGGGCAGACCTATCTTGCGTGCGACCAGTACGTCCAGCGGCACACCGAGTGCCCGTGCGACCTGGGCCGCCACCGGGACACCGCCCCGGGGCAGGGCGAGTACGAGGGTGTGGGGAAGTTCGCCTTCGGACGCCCACTCCATGAGCCGGAGGGCGAGTTCCTGGCCGGCTTCGCTACGGTCACGGAATCGCATGGCCTGGTGACCGCCTTTCTCACGCGGGCGAAAGGGGTGCGTGGCACTGTTCGGGGTTTCCTGCCCGACGCCGGTGAAACCGCGACGGGCCTCCTCTGCCTCCCCCGCGCACGGCTTCAGTGTCCTCGGGGCCCTTCGGGCATGTGGTCGCGGAACCAGCCGGCGGCGGCCTCCGTGACCTGTTCGAGGGCGCCGGGTTCCGGGAAGAGGTGCGTGGCGCCCGGTACGACGTGGAGCCGGTGGGGCGCCGACAGTTCTCCGGCGGCGGCCCCGTTGAGGTCCAGGACCACGGTGTCGCTGCCGCCCACGACGAGCAGGACCGGGGCCGAGACCCGGGGCAGCGCGTCGCCGGCCAGGTCCGGACGACCTCCCCGCGACACCACCGCGGACACCCGCTCCGGCCGCTCGGCCGCCGCCGCCAGCGCGGCCCCCGCTCCCGTGCTCGCCCCGAACAGGCCCACGGGCAGCTCCGCCGTGTCCGGGCGCCGCTCCAGCCAGTCGACGGCGTCCGTCAAGCGGCGGGCCAGCAGGGCGATGTCGAAACGGTGCCGGGCCGTTGCGACGTCCTCGCGCTCCTCGTCCTCGGTGAGCAGGTCCAGCAGCAGAGTGCCGAATCCGGCCCGGTGCAGACCGGCGGCGACCGCGCGGTTGCGGGGACTGAGGCGTGAGCTGCCACTGCCGTGCGCGAACAGGACCACCCCGCGTGCCCCGGTGGGAAGCGTCAGGTCGCCGTCGAGCAGCGCGTCTCCCGAGGGCACCCGCGCGGTCTGCGAGACGGTGTGCGAGACCATGAGTGCTCATCTCCCCTGCGGCGGTACCGGGTCCGGGGCTCGAGTACCCGCCGGGGCCGCCACGCACCGTTCGGCGTTCCGCCGCGGCGACCTGTGACCCGACGGTCCCACGCGGTCGGGTGGGCCATGGAGGGCCGTGGGGGCCGTCGGGTCACAGATCGCCCGGTCCGCCCAGGCCCGTCAGGGCGCCGACCGGGTCGAGGTCGGGGGTACCGCGCGGCCACCAGTCGTCGTGGCCGGGCTCCGACTCGTAGGCGTACCAGAGACCGGCCCGGCCGAGTCGGAGCTGCACGTGGCCCCGGGGGTGGGTGAGGCGGTTGCGCCAGGGGCGGAAGGCGGGGAGGTCCGCGGCGAGCAGCAGGGGGCGGGCCCGGTCGAAGCGGCCGGCCGGCGGGTCCCAGGGTTCCTCCAGGACGTCGAGGCCGTCCGGGCCGCCCTGACGCCAGGCGGCCACGGCGCGCGCCAGCTCCGCCGGACCGCGGCCGGCGGCCGAGGCGAGGGCCGCGTAGAACGCACGGCTGCCGGCGGTGAGGCCGGAACCGGGGCGGGCCGCGGCGAGCCGGACCGCGTCCTGCCACAACGACAGCCCACCGACCGGGTCCCGGCCCGTGGTGAGCAGGGCGTACGCGCGGGCGGCGGCGTCGGTGGCCAGCTGGTCCAGGGCGAAGGGGTCGGGGCCGCCCGGTGCCGCCGGATAGGCCGGCGGCTGTTCGGGATGCGCGGGCGTGGGCAGCGGCGCCGGGAGGGGCGGACGGGAGCGCGCGGCCAGTGCCTCACTCGCCCGGACACCGGGCAGGGGGGCCGGTCCGCGGTCCTGGGCGGCGCGGGCCGCGCGGGCCGCGTTCAGCCGGGACAGGGCGTCGAGCAGATCGCGCTCGCCCCGGCCGCGCAGCAGGAGCAGGACGAAGGGGTCGGCGTCGAGCAGGCGTGCCGTCTGGTAGCAGAGGGCGGCGGCGTGCTTGCAGGGGTGCCCGGAGTCGGGGCAACTGCACTGCGGGGCGAGGTCGCCGGGGCCGGGAAGCAGGGGGACCCCGCAGTCGGCCAGGGAGGGGGGCAGCTCCTTGTCCAGGAGGGCGGCGATGTGCCCGGGCCGCTCGACGGCGGCGTCCAGGAACCGCTGCCAGTCGTCGTCGCCGAGCGTGCGCAGCCGCACCTGCACGCGGTACGGCCGGGGCCGGCTGCCCTGCACGTAGGCGAGGACGAGTCCGGGCGTCACGGTGATGGCGTCGACGTGCCCACGCTCGGCATAGACACGCCCCCGCGCCAGCCGCGCGGCGTCGAGGGCGCCGTCCTCCAACGCGGTCACCCACGCGTTCCCCCACCACGTCCCGGCGAAGTCCCCGCCCGCCGCCGCCCGGGGCGGGAGGGCGGGGAAGGTACGACGGAGTTCCCCGTCACGGTCCGGGGCGGCCATGGACCGGGAGGCTCGGGGCCTCCCGGGCGGCACGGGGCCGGGCCGACCGGGCGCCGCCGACCGCGGAGCCGGGCCCGGTGCCGCCGGACCACGCTCCGGATGCGCATCCGCCCGCTGCCGGGGCGTCGGAGGCTCGTGCGAGGACACGGCCGGGAGCCATGACGCGTCGGCAGGGGCAGGGCCTCGGGCGGGGCCCACCGCGTGCGCGGCGCGGGAGGACGCGGGAGCGGAGGCCGGGGCAGGGGCCGGGGTGGGCCCCGGGCCCGGCTCCACGTGCGACGTCACCACCGGGTTCCCGGTGGGGGAATCACCGGAGGACGCGAGGGACTCGCCGAAGGACCCGGGCGACCCGCCGGAAGACCCGGCCGACCCGCCGGCGGACCGGGCCGACCCGCCGGCGGACGTGACGGACTCGCCGGTCGCCCCGGCGGTCTCTCGCCCGGCCCCGGCGGACTTTCCGGAGGTCGGGAGCTCCCCGGCCGGGTCCGTCTCCGCCTCCGGTGGCAGCCGGAAGGCGCCCGCGATGAACTCCCGTACGGCGAGGGCGCGGGCGTCGGCGGTGCGCGAACGGCCGGCGGCGTGCGGGCGCCGCGCCGGGCCGGACAGCCGCCGGGGGGTCGCCGCCCCCTTGGCCGCGGTGTCCGCCCGGGCCTGCCGACGCGCCGCGCGCAACGCCTCACGCGCCGCATCGGCCGGTCGGCCGTCACCCCCTTCCACGGAGCCGGACGGGGGCGCGGCGGCCACACTGCCGGGAGGGGGCGTCGGACCGGGGGCGGTCGCCTCACCCGGAGGGGGCGCCGGGCGGGAGGACGGTCCCGCGGCACGGTCGGAGCTGTCCGCGGGGAAAGAGGTGGTCGCTTCGTCGGGAGCCATCGGCCCGGCCGACCGCGACGGACCGGTCGGCCGTGCGGGGTGAGCGGAATGAGCGGGATGAGCGGGGTGCGTCGGACGAGTCGGCGCCTCCGGACGGTCCGCTCGGGCGGTGCGGGACGGGTCCGCCCCATGACCGGGGGCCCTTCCCTCCCCCGCCGGGCTGTCGGCGTCACCGTCCGCCCCCGCGTGCCGTGCGGTCCGCGCGCCGTGCAGGGCCGCGCGGGCGATGTCCGCGGGGCGGGCACCGGCGTGCTCCTCCCGCGCCCGGTCCCGGTCGTCGTCCTTCCGGTCCGGGTCCCGGTGTTCCCGGTGCCGGTCCCGGGCGTCGTGGTTCTGGTCGTCGTGGTTCTGGTCGTGTTCCCGCACCGGCTCAAGGTCCGTGGCGCCGGCGGTGGGGCCGCCCGGCGCTCCCTCACCGCGCTCACGCGCCTCCCGCAGGGCACGGCGTGCCTCGTCGGCGGGCCGGGGGGTCATGACGGCCTCCGCAGGGACACCAGATCGGACAGTTCGCGCACCGTCAGCTCGGTGAGGGCCGACTCGCCGGAGCCGAGGACCGCGTCGGCCAGGGCCCGCTTGGAGTGCAGCATCTCGGCGATGCGGTCCTCGACCGTGCCCTCGGTGATGAGGCGGTGGACCTGGACCGGCTGGGTCTGGCCGATGCGGTAGGCGCGGTCGGTGGCCTGCTCCTCGACGGCAGGATTCCACCAGCGGTCGAAGTGCACGACGTGGCCCGCGCGGGTGAGGTTCAGACCGGTACCGGCGGCCTTCAGGGACAGGACGAGGACGGGGGTCGCCCCGCTCTGGAAGCGGTCCACCATGCGCTCGCGCTCCGGAACCGGCGTACCGCCGTGCAGCAGGTCGACGGGGACCGCCCGGGCGGTCAGGTGGGAGGTGATGAGACGGGCCATGCCGACGTACTGCGTGAAGACGAGGGCCGAACCGTCCTCCGCGAGGAGGGTGTCCAGCAGCTCGTCCAGCAGGGCGAGTTTGCCGGAGCGGGCGGTCAGCCGGTCGGCCCCGCCCTGCGGGGGCTCCTCCTTCAGGAAGAGCGCGGGGTGGTCGCAGATCTGCTTCAGCGAGGTCAGGAGCTTGAGGACGAGGCCCCGGCGCCCCATGCCCTCGGCCGCCTCGATGGCGAGCATCGACTCGCGCACCACCGCCTCGTAGAGCGCGGCCTGCTCGCGGGTGAGTGGGACGGGGTGGTCCGTCTCGGTCTTCGGCGGCAGCTCGGGGACGATGCCCGGGTCGGACTTCTTGCGGCGCAGCAGGAAGGGCCGGATCAGCCGGGCGAGGCGCTCCACCGCGGCCTCGTCCTCGCCGGTCTCCACCGCGCGCGCGTGCCGGGCGCGGAAGGACTTCAGCGGGCCCAGGAGCCCGGGGGTGGTCCAGTCGAGGAGTGCCCACAGCTCGGAGAGGTTGTTCTCCACCGGGGTGCCGGTCAGCGCCACGCGGGCCGGGGACGGAATCGTGCGCAGGGCCTTGGCCGTCGCCGAGTACGGGTTCTTGACGTGCTGTGCCTCGTCGGCGACGACCATGCCCCAGCGCTGCTCGGCCAGTGTCGCCGCGGCGGACCGCATCGTGCCGTACGTGGTGAGGACGAAGCCGCCGGCCAGGCCGTCCAGGGTGCGGTCGGCGCCGTGGAAGCGGCGGACGGGGACGCCGGGAGCGAACCGGGTGATCTCCCGCTGCCAGTTGCCCAGCAGCGAGGCCGGGCAGACCACGAGGGTCGGCTCGGTGCGGGCCCGCTTGAGGTGCAGGGCGATGACGGTGACCGTCTTGCCGAGGCCCATGTCGTCGGCGAGGCAGCCGCCGAGGCCGAGCGAGGTCATGAGGTCGAGCCAGGCGAGGCCGCGCAGCTGGTAGTCGCGGAGGGTGGCGTGCAGGCCGGGCGGCGCCTCGGCGGGGCGTACGCCGGCCGTGAGCCGGTCGCGCAGGGCGGCCAGGGCGCCGGCCGGCACCACGTCGACCGTCTCGCCGTCGGCCTCCGCGCTGCCGGTGAGGGCGACGGACAGGGCGTCGACCGGGTCGAGCAGGCCCAGGTCGCGCTTGCGTGCGCGCCGGACCAGGGCGGGGTCGACCAGTACCCACCGGTCGCGCAGCCGGACGACCGGGCGGTGGGCCTCCGCGAGGGTGTCCATCTCGGCCTCGGTGAGCGGGTCGCCGCCGATGGCCAGCTGCCAGCGGAACTGGAGGAGGTCCTCGCTCTCGAAGAAGCCGGTGCCGTCGGTCGCGGAGCCGGGCGCGGGCCGGACCACCGCGGTCGCGGTGAGGTCCTGGGCCAGGTCCCTGGGCCAGTGCACGGCGACCCCGGCGGCGGCGAGCCGTCCGGCCGCCACT
Source organism: Streptomyces sp. AC627_RSS907 (assembly GCF_019049165.1). Classification (NCBI taxonomy): domain Bacteria; kingdom Bacillati; phylum Actinomycetota; class Actinomycetes; order Kitasatosporales; family Streptomycetaceae; genus Streptomyces; species Streptomyces sp. AC627_RSS907. The sequence goes on along the minus strand of NZ_JAGMUE010000088.1, from coordinate 20,974 downwards.
CCCAGCAGGTCGGTGACCTCCTCCTCGGAGAGGCCGAGGACGTCGGGCACGTCCTGCGCCGTGAGCCGGTCGAGCGGGGGCCAGATCCGCGCCGCGCGCCGCACCGCCAGGGCGGCGTCCACGCGCGCGCGGGGACCGAACGCCGCGTCGGCCGCGCCCGACCACAGGTCCGCCGCGTCGGCCACGAGGGTGGGGTCGGCGAGGCTGTGCACCTGGACGACCGCCGCCCCCGCACGGCGTGCGCCACCGTCGCCGTCGTCCTCGGCGTCGAAGAGGTCGTACGCCGACAGGTCGAGGCGGAGCGAGATCCGCACGCCCGCGTCCATGCCGGCGGCGACCTCCGCGGCCCAGTCGTGGGCGTCCGGCAGGCGCTGGGCCGCGCGGGCGGCGAAGGGCCGGCCCGAGGCGTGGGGTGCGGCCGGGGTGCGGGGCAGGGTGTCGGCGACCGCGTCCAGGAAGGCGCGGACCAGGGCCTCCGGCTCCGGCAGCCGGATCGGGCCGGGGCCGTCCAGCGGGACCGCGTGGCCCTCCGGGGGCAGCGCGGCGGCCACCGCCCGCAGGTGAGCGATGTCGTCCGGGTCCAGGGGGCCGGCCCGCCAGGCGTCGTGGCCGCTCGTCGTCAGACCGGGCAGCAGCCGGCCGCGCGCGGCGAGCCGCAGGGCGTGCAGGGCCGCGGCGCCCCAGCAGGCGGTGGCCGGGTGGGCGGCCGGGTCGTGCCGGGCGCCCACCAGCAGGGGCAGTGCCTGGTCGAGCGGAAGCGACAGCGCGGGCGTCGTCCCGCGGCGTACGCCCGCACCGTGCCGGCGTACGACGGTGAGCCGGGTGTGTCCGGGGGGCCCGTCGCCGTCCTCGGCGGACGTCGCGGCGACGGCGGCGCCCTCGGGGTCCCAGAAGGCGATCCGCCCGTCGCGCGGGAGCGGCGCGGGCAGGAAGACGGCGGCGAGCCGGAGGGGGACGGACGGAGCGGCCGCCTCCGGTCGGCCCGCTGTCCCCCGCTCCCCCGCCTGCCCGGGGGCGCCCGGGTCCGCCAGGCCCGTGTCGCTCATGTGTCTGTCACCTCCCGCCCGTGTGCCGGATCAGATGTCTTCGACTCTACGGGCGGGGTCTGACAACCGGTCCCGGAGGTCCGCCGGGGCCCGGTCGTCGCACGCGCGCGGTCAGGGAACCGTGTGCGAGACGACGTACACCATCGGATAGTCCGGATTTGCCATGTTCACGACGACATCCTGGGTGGGTGCCGGGTCGCGCTGCTCGTGGACCAGCCCCCACCAGGGCCCGGGCCCGCCGAACTCCCAGCCGGTGACCTGCTGGGCGCGGTCACTGATGGCGATCTTCTGGGGTCGCAGTGCGTCCCGGTCGAGGCCCAGCCCCGCCAGGAAGGCGTCCAGGCCGGCGACGGTGGTCTCGAACTGGACGTAGAGGCGACTGGTCCTCCAGTTGTTCGTCTCGTAGTACGCGACCTCTTCGGACGGGACCGGGACGGGCACCTCGTAGATGCGGCGCTGCAGCTTGGACGGCCAGCCCTCGGTCATGCCGGTCGCCGCGTACTTCGCCTCCTTCTGCCGGCCGCTGTCGCGGCTCTGGTTGGCGGAGATCACGAGGTAGCCGGCCGGGATGCCGATGAGCAGCACGATGATGAGCAGGGTGAGCGCCCGGCGCCGGATCATGTGCCAGCGGTCCTCGGCCGGGGGGCCGGGCTCGTCCGGGTGCCCGGGTTCCTCCGGCGGTCCGGGCTCGTCCGGCGGCCCGGACACGTGCTGCGGCGCGGGGGCCGTCACAGCGACTCCCGGGACGTGCGGCGGGCCTCCGCGTACCGCTCGTAGCGCTCGTACCGCTCCACCCGGCGCCGTTTGGCGCGCCGGAAGCGACGCGCGACCAGACGGGCCAGGTCGGCGGCGCCCACCATGCCGGCCTCCGGGCCGAGCTGGGCGCGGACGATGCGGGCCTCGGGGCGGTAGCCCCGGCCGGTGAGCTGGCGCTTGAAGGCGTCGCGCGCGGGGCCGATCAGCAGGTCGTCGGCGGCGCTGACCCCGCCGCCGATCACGAAGCAGGACGGGTCGAGTGCCGCCGCGAGGTTCGCGATGCCGACGCCGAGCCACTGTCCGATGTCCTGGAGCAGCTCGATACACATGGCGTCGCCCTCGCGGGCCAGCTCGGTGATCATCGGGCCCGTGATGTCGCCGATGCTGCCCTTGACGTGCTCGATGATCCCGTAGGCCACCGGCGAGTCGGCGGCGGCCAGCTCCCGGGCCTCCCTCACCAGCGCGTTGCCGGAGCTGTACTGCTCCCAGCAGCCGCGGTTGCCGCACGGGCAGCGGTGGCCGCCGGGCACCACCTGCATGTGCCCGAACTCACCGGCGACGCCGTACTTGCCCCGCTTGACCTGGCCGTCCTCCAGGATCGCGCCGCCGATGCCGGTGCCGAGGGTGATCATGACGAGGTGGTCCTCGCCGCGGCCGGCGCCGAAGCGCCACTCGGCCCAGGCGGCGGTGTTGGCGTCGTTGTCCACCAGGACGGGGACCGCGAGGCGGCCGGCGATGCGGTCGCGCAGGGGTTCGTTGCGCCAGGACAGGTGGGGGGCGAACAGCACGCGGTTGCGGTCGGCGTCGACCCAGCCGGCCGCACCGATGCCGACGGCGTGCACGTCGTGCCGGTCGGACAGGTCCAGGACCAGTTCGACGATGGTGTCCTCGACGACCTTCGGGCTCTTGGACTTGTCCGGGGTCTCCGTGCGGAGCTTCTCCAGGATGTTGCCGTCGGCGTCGACGACGCCCGCCATGACCTTCGTGCCGCCGATGTCGATGCCGACCGTCGGCACGCGGGGCGCCGTGAGGTGCGAGCGGCGTTCCCTCGTGCCCACGGTGCGCAGGACCGGGGCGCGGCGGGAGCCGATGGGGGCGGTGAAGTCGCGGTAGGTGCTCATCGGGTGCGATTGTGCCGCACGGCCGCGCCGGGTGCCGAATGCGACCGGGGCGGGTGGAGCGGTTCGTCGCCGGTGCGAGTGCGGCTCGCGGCCGGAATGCGAGGCCGCTCACTGCCGGTGCGAGTGCGGCTCGCGGCCGGAATGCGAGGCCGCTCACTGCCGGTGCGAGTGCGGCTCGCTGCCGGGGTGCGAGACGGCTCGCTGCCGGTGCGAGTGCGTCATGGCTGGTCGTGCCCACGCGGCGGAGCCGCACGGGACCCGGCCCCCTCCGGCCGCTAGGACGGGCGTTGCAGCTCGTGGCGGAGGTCGTCCAGCTCGTTTCCGCCCGCCATCTGCCTCGTCAGCTCGTCCAGCGTGATGTCGTCCCGTTCGTGGCTGCCGACCATCGTGCCCCGCTTCAGGAGGACGAACCGGTCGCCCACCAGGTACGCGTGGTGCGGGTTGTGGGTGATCAAAACAACACCGAGGCCCTGGTCACGTGCCGCCGCCACGTACTTCAGGACCACGCCGGACTGCTTCACGCCCAGGGCCGCCGTCGGCTCGTCGAGCACCAGGACCTTCGCACCGAAGTACACCGCGCGGGCGATCGCCACGCACTGGCGTTCGCCGCCGGAGAGGGTGCCGATGGGCTGGTCGACGTCGCGCAGGTCGATGCCCATGCGGAGGAGTTCCGCGTGGGTGGTGCGGCGCATGTGGTCGACGTCCATGCGCTTGAAGGGGCCCACGCCCTTGCGCGGCTCGGAGCCGAGGAAGAAGTTCCGCCAGACCGGCATGAGCGGTACGACGGCCAGGTCCTGGTAGACGGTGGCGATGCCGCGGTCCAGGGCCTCGCGCGGGGAGGCCAGCCGGGTCTCCTCGCCGTCGAGGCTGAGCGTGCCGCCGTCGTGCTGGTGCAGGCCCGAGATGATCTTGATCAGGGTCGACTTGCCGGCGCCGTTGTCACCCAGCACGCAGGTGATGTCACCGGCGTGGACCTCCAGCGACACGCCCTCCAGGGCGCGGACGTTGCCGTAGTTCTTGCTGACGTCGGACAGCTCGACGAGCGCCGTGCGGCTAGCGGTCTGCGTCATGTGGCGGCCTCCGCGCGCTTGCGGACCCAGGCGTTGAGCAGGGTCGCGAGGAGCAGCATCGCTCCGAGGAAGAACTTGAACCAGTCGGGGTTCCACTCGGCGAAGACGATGCCCTTGCTGGTCATGCCGAAGATGAGCGCGCCGACCGCCGAGCCGACGGCGCTTCCGTACCCACCGGTGATCAGGCAGCCGCCGATGACGGCGGCGATGATGTAGATCAGCTCGTTGCCGACGCCCTCGCCGGACTGGACGACGTCGTACGAGAACAGCAGGTGCTGGCCCGAGATCCAGGCGCCGAACGCCACGCCCATGTAGAGGCCGATCCTGGTTCTCGCGACCGGGACGCCGACCGCGCGGGCGGCGTCCTTGTTGCCCCCGACCGCGAAGATCCAGTTGCCGGCGCGGGTGCGCAGCAGGATCCAGCTGGCGACGGCGACCAGGGCGAGCCACCACAGGATGGTGACCTTGAAGCCGACGCCGCCGATGGTGACGGTGGAGGCGAAGACGTCACGGGCGGAGGGGAAGCCCTCCAAGTCGGCGATCGTCTTGGTGGAGACGGTGCCGTCGATCAGCTTGGTGAAGCCCAGGTTCAGGCCGGTCAGCATGAGGAAGGTGCCCAGCGTGATGATGAAGCTGGGCAGCTTGGTGCGGGTGAGCATGAAGCCGTTGAAGGCGCCGATCGCCAGCGTGACCAGCAGGGACACGCCGACGCCGACCCAGACGTTGGCGGTCATCTGGTAGCTGAACATCGACGACACCAGGGCCGACGAGGTCACCATGACGCCCGCGGACAGGTCGAACTCGCCGCCGATCATCAGCAGCGCCACGGGGACGGCCATGATGCCGATCGTGGAAGCGGCGTAGAGGACCGTGCTGAGGCTGGAGGCGCGCAGGAAGCTGTCGGCGAAGAACGCGAAGAAGACGAAGACGGCGATCGCGCCGACGACGGATCCCAGCTCCGGGCGGCCCAGCAGCTTCCGCAGCGGAGAGGTCTGCAGAATCCTTTCGTCAGCGCGGGCTTCCGTGGCGGCGCTCATCGGGTGCCCCGCTTCGTGTAGTCGGCCAGCGCGGCGGCGTCGTCCTTGGTGATGATCTGCGGCCCGGTGAGCACCGGCCGGCCGCCGCCGAGGACGTCGGCGTTGTACTTGTAGAGCCACAGCAGGTCGACCGCCTCGTAGCCCTGGAGGTAGGGCTGCTGGTCGACGGCGAAGCCGAGGGTGCCGTCCTCCAGCCCGGCGGCCACCTTGGCGTTGAGGTCGAAGGTGTCGATCTCCGCCTCGCTGCCCGCGCCCTGCTTGGCCTTCACGGCGGTGTCGGCGTAGGGGGCGCCGAGGGTGACCACGGCGTCGAGGGACTTGTCGGTCTGGAGCTTGGCCTCGAGGGCGGACTGCACGTCCGGCATGCTGGTGCCGTTGACGTAGAGCCGCTGGACCTTGCCGTCGAACGTCTTCTCCACGCCGTCGCAGCGCTGCTCGTGACCGACGTTGCCCTGCTCGTGCAGCACGCAGAGCGCCTGCTTGCGGCCCCGCGCGTTCAGTTCCTCGCCGACGGCCTCGCCGGCGATCGTCTCGTCCTGGCCGATGTGGGTGAGCGCGCCGAACTCCTTGGACTCCTGCGAGCCGGAGTTCACGGTGACCACCGGGATGCCCGCCTTCCGTGCCCGGTCCAGGGCCGACTTCATGGCGTCGGGCTTGGCGAGGGTGACGATGATCCCGTCGACCTTCTTGTCGACGGCCGCGTCCACGAGCTGCGCCTGCTGCTGGGCCTCGTCGTCGTGGGAGTACAGGAAGTTGATGTTGTCCTTCACGGCGGCCTGCTCGGCGCCGCTCTGGACGATGTCCCAGAAGGTGTCACCATCACCCGAGTGAGTGATCATCGCGAAACTCCAGCGGGGGGTGTTCACCGCCGCCTTCCCCTGGGCCGACGCGGCCTTGCGGGCGTCCTCGGCGCGTTTGCCGCCGGTGCTGCTGCAGCCGGCCAGGGACACCGACAGTGCCCCCGCCAGCGCGATGCCTACCCAGGTCCGAAACCGTGCCACGAGGCCGTGCCCTTCTTGCTGTGCCGTGCTGTGCGTGCCGGGATCCCGGTGAACCCGGCCGGGTTCTGGAAACCCCAAACGCCCCATTGTCCGACACGAGAAACGATCACTCGGCGCCGGGGAGCAGACGACGGTCACATTGTCCGGACATGCGGACGGACTCGCACGGCGAAGCCGGGCCGGCCGGACGGCACGGACGGACGAGCCGCACGGCACGGGCGGACGGCTCCGACGGCACGGACGGCCGGTGCGGGTCAGGAACGCACGAGCAGTTGGAACTCGAAGGAGTAGCGGGACGGCCGGTAGGTGTGCGTGCCGAACTCGACCGCGCGCCCCGTGTCGTCGAACGTGGTCCGTTCCATGGTGAGCAGGGGGGCGCCCTCGTCCTCGCCGAGCCGCTCGGCCTCGTCGGCGGTGGCGGCCCGGGCGCCTATGGACTGGCGGGCGCTGTGCAGGGTGATCCCGGCGGCGCGCATCAGCCGGTACAGGCCGGTGGCCTCCAGCGGCCCGGTGTCCAGGTCGACGAGACCGGGCGGCAGGTAGTTGCACATGTACGCCATCGGTTCCCCGTGCGTCAGCCGCAGCCGCTCCACCCGGTGCACGTCGCTCCCCTCCGCCACACCGAGCGCGGCGGCGACCTCGGCGGTCGCGGGGACGACGGCGTTGACCAGGACCTTCGTGGCCGGGCGCTGCCCCGCCGCCTCCAGGTCGTCGTAGAGACTGCTGAGCTCCAGGGGGCGCTTAACCTTGCTGTGCACGACCTGGGTGCCGACGCCGCGGCGGCGCACGAGCAGGCCCTTGTCGACGAGCGACTGGATGGCCTGTCGGACGGTGGGGCGGGACAGGCCGAGCCGCGCGGCGAGCTCGATCTCGTTGCCCAGCAGGCTGCCCGGGGTCAGCGCGCCGCGCTCGATCGCCGCCTCCAGTTGCTGGGCCAGCTGGAAGTACAGCGGCACGGGGCTGCCGCGGTCCACGCTGAGCTCCAGCGACACGGTCGGGTCCACTTCTGGTTTCGGCACGGGCCGAGCGTAGCTCCGCGCGCTGTTGACGGGAAGTCGTGTAGTCCGGTTGTCAGGACATACACGTTGACACTGCGCGAGCGGTGAGCCCACCTTGATCCCATGCGCATCGGGGTCATCGGTACGGGCCGCATCGGCACCGTCCACGCCAACACGCTCAGCCGCCACCGCGACGTCGGGTCCCTGATCCTCACGGACGCCGACCCCACGCGGGCCCAGGAACTGGCGCACCGGCTGGGCGAGACGGCGGCGCCGGGCGCGGACGAGATCTTCCGGTGGGGCGTGGACGCGGTGGTGATCACCACGACGACGTCGGCCCACGCCGAACTGATCGGCCGGGCGGCGCGCTCGGGACTGCCGGTGTTCTGCGAGAAGCCCATCGCGCTGGACCTGAGCGGCACCTTGCGGGTGATCGCCGAGGTGGAGGCGGCCGGCACGGTTCTGCAGATGGGCTTCCAGCGGCGCTTCGACGCCGGTTACACGGGAGCCCGGCAGGCGGTGCGGTCCGGGCGGCTGGGCCGGCTGCACACCGTCCGGGCGGTGACGAGTGACCAGGCGCCGCCGCCCGCGGAGTACCTGCCTCGGTCCGGCGGGCTCTACCGGGACACGCTGATCCACGACTTCGACGTCCTGCGCTGGGTGACCGGGCGGGAGGTCACCGACGTGTACGCCGCCGGGTCGGACGCCGGGCCGCCGATGTTCCGGGCGGCGGACGACGTGGACACGGGCGCGGCCCTCCTCACCCTGGACGACGGCACGCTCGCCACGGTCACCGCGACTCGGCTGAACGGCGCGGGGTACGACGTCCGCATGGAGCTGGCCGGGGAGCTGGACCAGATCGTCGTCGGCCTGGACGACCGTACGCCGATCGCGTCGACCGAGCCGACCGGGCCGCCGGCCGCGGACAGGCCGTGGACCGGCTTCGTGGAGCGCTTCGGTCCGGCCTACGAGGCGGAGCTGCACGCGTTCGTGGAGGTCGTGCGCGGCGAGCGGGGCAATCCGTGCGACGGGCGCGAGGCGCTGCGGGCCCTGCGGATCGCCGAGGCCTGTGAGCTCTCCCGGCGCGAGCGCAGACCCGTACGGCCGACGGAGGTCCCGGGGGCCGCGGCGTCCGCGGCGGGCTGAGCGGACCGGCGGCACCGGACCGCGAGCCCTCACGCCGGGTGAGCGGCGCCGGCGGCGGGAGCCTCAGTCCCCGCCCACACCCTCCTCGTCCAACAGTCCCGCGTCGTACACCAACAGGGCCACCTGGACGCGGTTGTCGAGATCGAGTTTGGCCAGGATGCGGGAGACGTGGGTCTTGACCGTGGCCACGCTCATGAAGAGTTCCGACGCGATGGCGGCGTTGGCCAGGCCCCGGCCGACCGCGACGGCGACCTCGCGCTCGCGTTCGTTCAGGGCGGCGACGCGCGTACGCGCGCGTGCGCGCCGCGTGTCGGCCGCCGTACCGGCCGCGTGCTTCATCAGCCGCCGGGTCACGGCGGGCGACAGGACGGGGTCACCGGCCGCGACCCTGCGCACCGCGTCGAGGATCTCCGCGGGCGGGGTGTCCTTGAGGACGAACCCGGCGGCGCCGGCGCGCAGGGCCCGCAGCACCTGCTCGTCCGCGTGGAAGGTGGTGAGCACGACGACCTGGGGTGCCTCCGCGCGGCCCCGCAGCCGCTCGGTGGCCGTCAGCCCGTCCACCACCGGCATCCGGATGTCCATGAGGACGACGTCCGGGCGGGTGCGGTCGACGAGGGCCTCGACCTCCTCGCCGTCGGCGGCCTCACCGACGATCTCGACGTCGTCGGCGCCGCCCAGCATGAAGGACAACCCGGCCCGCACCAACGGGTCGTCGTCGACGAGGAGCAGTCTGATCGCAGTCATGGCCCCTACGTAATCACGCTTGCCCAAGGCCTACTTCGGCCCTGTCGCGACGGGCACCCGCACGCGGGGCGCGGCTCACGCCCACGGCAGCCGGGCCCGTACCTCGAAGCCGCCGTCGCGGGTGGGGCCGTGGTCCAGGGTGCCGCCCGTGAGCATGGCGCGCTCGGTCAGTCCGATCAGACCCTGCCCGGATCCCGGCACGTGGGGCACCTCGCCCTCGGGCGGCGCGTTGCGCACGGAGACGGCGAGACCGTCGCCCGGCGCTCCGGTGACGCAGACGGCGACCTCGGTGCCGGGGGCGTGTTTGCGCGCGTTGGTCAGCGCCTCCTGGGCGATGCGGTAGGCGGTGCGGCCCACGGAGGCGGGGACGGCGTCGGGGTCGGTGACGCGGCCGGCGAGGGTGACCTTCATGCCGGCCGCGCGGGACTCGGCGACCAGCGCGTCGAGCGCCGCGAGCGTCGGCTGGGGCCGCCCGGCGTCGTCGGACTCCCCCGCCCGCAGCACGCCGATGATCTCCCGCAGGTCCTGGAGGGCCTCGTGCGCGCTCTCACGGATGACACCGGCCGCCCGCGCGACCTCCTCGCGGGACGCGTCGGGCCGGAACTCCAGGGCGCCCGCGTGCACGCTGAGCAGCGTCAGCCGGTGGGCGAGGACGTCGTGCATCTCCCGGGCGATGGCCTCGCGGGCCAGCCGTTGCGCCTGCTCGGACCGCAGGCGTGCCTCCGCCTCGGCGTGCCGGGCCCGGTCGCGCAGGCTGAGCAGCAGCCGGCGCTTGGCGCGGGCGAGCAGGCCCCAGCCGACGACCGCGAAGGTGAGCAGTGAGCCGATGGCGATCGACGCCAGGTAGGGCACGCCGGGTTCCGGGTGCATCCAGTAGAACAGGGGCTGTGCCAGGAAGCCGGCGCCCCCCACCCAGGCCACGTACCGGACCGGCCGGTGCACGGCGAGCGTGAAGAGGGAGGCGAGGGCGGCGCCGCCCGCGGTGACCGAGAACAGGGAGACGGGCACCATCGCCACGGCCAGCCCGACCGGCCACCGGCGCCGGAGCCAGACGGCGGCGCAGGCCAGGGCGCCGATCACCTGGTCGGCGGCCTGCATGGCATCGGAGAGGCTCGGCTCCTGGTCGAGCGCGTCGGCGGACAGCAGCCCGATGCCGACCGCGAGCAGGAAGCACGTGAAGTCGACGATCCAGTCGCGCGCGGTGCGCCGCGGGCGTCCGCCGGGCCGCTCGGACCGCGGGTACAGGTCCTCGACCACCGCCGCGGGCAGCACCCAGCGCCGCCCGGCGTACGCGGGGAATGTCGTGGCCTGCTCGTCACTGTTCACAGTCGACAAATCTACTCAGCTCAGGTGAGCGCGTCCCGGGGGAGGACGGGATCACCGACCGAAGTCGCGCAGCCGGCGACTTTCGGCGCGTCGGGTCGCACCCGACGCAGCCTTCGGTCGGACAGGCCTCGCCCCGCGGCCGATGTGGGTGGGGGGTCCGCGGGGCGAGAGTCGGCGGCATGAAGCGATTGCTGGAGTTCCTGGGCCTGCTGGCCGTGGTGCAGGGCGTGGCGGGCCTGGTGCACGAGTTCACCGACTGGAACTGGGGCGTGGTGCAGCGGCTCGGCCTCCTGGACGGCTACGAGGTCTACGCGAGTGTCGCGCTGCTCGTCCTCGGCGGCGCGCTGTTCGCCGCCGCCGAGAGCCGGAAGTCCGGGTGAGCCGAGGGTCCGCACCCGGTGGCAGCGGCCTCAGCAGCCGTGGTCGACGAGGTCGAACGAGGCGTAGTGGTCGGCCGTGTAGTAGTCCTCCCGGTAGGCCTCGCCGGTGACGATGCGGCGGGCACCGCGCGTGTCGGAGCCCGGCGTGATCACCGTGTACTCGTGGTAGTAGCCGGTGGACCGGTCGGGCAGGATGCCCTCCCGGTTCTGGAAGACGGTCCCGTCCTGCTCGAACGGGTAGGGGCCGCCCTGCTCGATCAGGTCGAGCGTGTCGTGCGCCTGGGAGGGCAGGTCGCTGTAGCAGATGTCGCCGACCGCGGCGGTGGAGGCGCCCGCCGGGGTCGCGGAGACGGTGCCGCCCACGAGGAGGGCGGACAGGGCTGCGGCTGCTGCGCCGAGCCGAGCGGCGCGTGGGGGGAATCGCATGCCCTCATGATGACGCGCGTAGAGGGTGGCATGTCAATGACAAGACCGTGGAGTTTCCCGGTACGTCCTATGTGTTTTCGGCGAGTTGACCTGCCGCCGCCCCTGCCCCGCCCCCCGGGGCGGCGGCGACACGGACTCGGGCCCGTTCAGGCGCCCTCCGGCAGCTCGAACGTGCCGTACTCGGGGCGCCCGGCCAGGTCGTACGACTGGATGGAGACCCCGGCGGCCGTGACGCGCCCGCCGGTGTGCCGGAAGGCGGTCGGCAGGGCGCCCTCCGCGAAGAGGCGGCGCCCGGCGCCGAGCACCACGGGGAAGGCCGACAGGTGGACGGTGTCGACGAGGCCGAGCGCCAGCAGGGACCGCGCGAGGGCTCCGCTGCCGTGCACCTGGAGCTCCCCGTCGGTGCGCTCCTTCAGCGCGGTGACCTCCTCGGCCAGGTCGCCGTGGAGCACGGTCGTACCCGCCCAGCCGGGGTCGGTGAGGGTGGCGGAGGCGACGTACTTCGGCAGACCGTTCAGCCGGGAGGCGACGGGGTCGTCGGGGTCGGTGATCTTCGGCCAGTAGGAGGCGAAGATCTCGTACGTGCGACGGCCGAGGAGGAACGCGCCCACGCGGCCGAAGACCTCGCCGACGAACCGGCCGAAGTCCTCGTCCGCGTACGGGACGGTCCAGCCGCCCTGGCCGAAGCCGTCGCGGGTGTCCTCCCCGGGTCCACCGGGGGCCTGGTGGACCCCGTCGAGGGTGAGCATGGCGGTGAGTACGAGTTTGCCCATGACGGGTGCCTGCTTTCCGGTGTGCGGGGGTTCGCTGTCATCGGTACGGACTCCCCCGGCGCCGGCGACTCATCGGTCAGGTCGACGTCCGTTCGCCGCCAGCGCGCCCGGGCCGGGCCCGGTGGGATGGACGCATGGACAAGAACGAGAACACGAACTCATGGGCTCCCGTTGCGGCACCGCTGGCCGGCCGGACGGCCCTGGTGACCGGCGGCAGCCGCGGCATCGGTGCGGCGACCGCGCTGCGGCTGGCGCGGGAGGGCGCGGACGTGGCCCTCACGTACGTGAACGGCAAGGACGCGGCGGAGGACGTCGTGCGGGCCGTCGAGGCACTGGGACGCCGGGCGGTGGCCCTGCGGGCGGACTCCGCGGACGCGCAGGAGGCTGCGGGGGCTGTGGAGCGTGCGGCACAGGCCCTCGGGGGTGGCCCCGACGTGCTGGTCAACAACGTGGGCCTCGGCCTGCTCGGCCCGCTGGAGAGCCTGTCGCTCGCCGATGTGGACCGGCTGCTGGCCGTGAACGTCCGCGGCGTCTTCCTCGCCTCGCAGGCTGCCGCGTCCCGGATGGCGGAGGGCGGCCGGATCATCACCGTCGGCACCTGCATGACCCAGCGGGTGCCCGGCCCCGGCGGCACGCTGTACGCCATGAGCAAGTCGGCGCTGGTCGGGCTGACCAAGGCCCTGGCCAGGGAGCTGGGGCCGCGCGGGATCACGGCGAACATCGTCCACCCGGGACCGATCGACACCGACATGAACCCGGCGGACGGTCCCTACGCGGACGGGCAGGCGGCCATGACGGCGCTGGGCCGTTTCGGTACGGCGGAGGAGGTGGCGTCCACGGTGGCCTACCTGGCCGGTGCCTCGTACGTCACCGGCGCGGAGTTCGCGGTGGACGGCGGCCACGCGGCGTAGCACCACGCCGGGCTCCCCCTGCCCGCGGGGCACTCGGGCCTCCACGCACCGCGGAGCGCCCGGCTCCGGGCACCGGGCCCCCACGCGCGGGGGCGCCCGGCCCCCGCGGGCGCTCGGGCCTCCGCCCGCGCGGGGCACATCGGCTCCAGGCCACTCCGCCCGCTGGAGCGGCCTGCCGGACTCCCCCGCGTGCGGGGGCACGCCGCTCCCGGGGCGCAAGCACCGACTCCCGGCCGCGGGCTCGACGCTCGCGGGGCACACGGTATGGGGGTGAGGCCTCGCACGCCGCGCACCACCGGGCCCCACGCGCACGCCGCGCACCGCCGGCCCCCACGCGCGCGGGGCGCACCGTTGCTTCCGGCCGGTGCGCCCCGCGGTTGGCATGAGTGGGGGTCAGCCGCCCAGTTCCTGGTGGCGGGCGGCCAGGCGGGTGGCGCCGTCCTCCGTCAGGGAGCCGAACAGGCGCAGGCGGGAGATGCCGCCGTCGGGGAAGATGTCCACGCGCGCGTGGGTGCCGACGGCCGGCTCGGGCAGGACGAAGCGGTGGTTGGTGTCGGGCTGCATCCGGGTGCGGGGCAGCACCTCGCGCCACTCGCCGGCCCCCTCGGCGTCGACGTCCTTCACCGACACCGACGCCCAGCCCGCCGAGTTGCCCTTCAGGTACGCCGTGTCGATCTCGATCGCGCGGATCCGGGAGCGGCCGACCAGCCGGTAGCTGATCCAGTCGTTGCCCTGGTCGCGGCGGCGGCGGGTCTCCCAGCCGTCGTCCATCTTGCGGGAGCGGCCCGGCTGGATGGTGTTGGTGGCCGGCGAGTAGAAGCGGTCGGACGCGTCCTCGACCTGTCCGCCGTTCTCCAGGGCGACCACGTCGAAGGTGCCGAGGGCCGCGAGCCACGCCGGGTCCGGGACGACCTCGCCGTGCACGCGCAGACGGGCGATGCCCCCGTCGGGGTGCTGCCTGAGCCGCAGGTGGGTGAAGCGCTGCTCGGCGGAGACGGCGAAACCGTTGGCCGCGTGGCCGCCGACCGGGGTGCGCGGGACGAGGGTCGTCCACTTCACGTCGTCCGCGAGCAGTTCCTCGGGCGACGGGGAGCCCTCGACCGAGGCGCCTTCCACGGAGACGGCCTGCGGGTAGTTGCCGCGGAAGTGCGCGGTGTCGACGACGATGCCGCGGATCACGCCGGGGGCGCCGAGGCGGATCAGCGCCCAGTCGTGGTCGTCCTCGGTGGGCCAGGGGTGCTCGGCCGACGCGCCGCGGCGCCGGCGGGTCTCCCAGCCGTCCATGACCTTGCCCTTGTGCCCGAAGTGCTCGGGGTCGAACTCGGCGCGCTCGGGGACCAGCAGGTTCTCGCGCTGGGCGAAGAACTCGTCGTTGGCGGCGACGACACCGGCGCCGAGTCGCCGGTCGGCGAGGTTGGCGTACTGGGTGAAGGGGAGGTCGGCGGCGCGGTAGTCCGCGTACGGGTCACCGCCTCCGTAGGGGTTCGCGTCGCCGGTGAAGCTGGCCAACGAGGAGTTCTGCTGGGCCGTCACGGTGATCAGGTGTTCCTTTCGGGGTCGTTCGACGTGAGGGGGATGGTTCAGAGGTCCGGACGCTTCAGGTCCGGGTGAGGAGCTGTCCCTTCGGCTCGGTGAACGCGCCGTCCGCCACGATGCGCCGGCCGCGCAGCCAGGTGGACTTCACGACGCCGTACAAGGTCCTGCCCGCGTACGCCGTGACGCGGTTGCGGTGCTGGAGGGCGGCCGGGTCGACGGTGAACGTCTCGTCGGGGGCGAGGACCGCGAAGTCGGCGTCGTGCCCCGCCGCGATGGCGCCCTTGCGGCCGTCGAGCCCCACCAGCCGCGCCGTGCGCGCCGACATCCAGCGCACGACGTCCTCCAGGCCCAGGCCGCGCTCGCGGGCCGCGGTCCACATGGCCGGCAGGCTCAGCTGGAGGCCGGCGATGCCGCCCCAGGCGGTGGCGAAGTCGTCGGTCTTGAGGTCGGCGGTGGACGGCGAGTGGTCGGTGACCACGCAGTCGATCGTGCCGTCCGCCAGTGCCTGCCAGAGCAGGTCCTGGTTGGCGGCCTCCCGGATGGGCGGGCAGCACTTGAACTCGCTCGCGCCGTCCGGCACCTCCTCGGCGGTGAGGGTGAGGTAGTGGGGGCAGGTCTCCACGGTGACCCGCACACCCTCGGCGCGGGCCTCGGCCAGCAGCGGCAGGGCGTCGCTGGAGGAGAGGTGCAGGACGTGCACGCGCGCGTCGAACCGCTTCGCCTGTGCGACGAGGGCCGCGATCGCGGTGTCCTCGGCGTCGCGCGGGCGGCTGGCGAGGAAGTGGGAGTACTTCGGGCCTCCCTGCTGCGGGGCCGCGGCCAGGTGGTGAGGGTCCTCGGCGTGCACGATCAGCAGGCCGTCGAAGGCGGCGATCTCCGCCAGCGACCGGGCGAGCTGCTCCTGGTCGAGGTGCGGGAACTCGTCGACGCCCGAGGGGGACAGGAACGCCTTGAAGCCGAAGACCCCGGCCTCGTGCAGGGGGCGCAGGTCCTTGACGTTGCCGGGCAGGGCGCCGCCCCAGAAGCCGACATCGATGTGGGCCTTGTCGGCGGCCACCTCGCGCTTGGTCCGCAGGTTCTCGACCGTGGTGGTGGGCGGGATGGAGTTCAGCGGCATGTCGACGAGGGTGGTGATGCCGCCGGCCGCCGCGGCCCGCGTGGCGGTCCAGAAGCCCTCCCACTCGGTGCGGCCGGGGTCGTTCACGTGGACGTGGGTGTCGACCAGGCCGGGCAGGACGACGTGGTCACCGACGTCCTCCAGCCGGGCGCCCGCCGGGACGGGAGCGTCGTACGGCAGGACGGCCGCGATCCTCTCCCCGGTCACCGCGATCGACGCGGCGCGCGTCCCCTCGGGAGTGACGACACGCGTCGAGCGCAGCACCAGTTCAGCTTCGGACACCCCGGCCCCTCTCTCCGCCTGCGTTTTCAACGTTCTGTTGAAGGAGTCTTCATTCCCGGTTCCGCGCCGTCAAGAGGCACCCTTCGCGCGGGCACGCCCGACGAACCCGCCCTGGACGTTTCCACAAAGCGGAATTAAGATTCCAGCAAGCAGAACGTAGCTACGCACAAGCCGGGAGTCAACCGGCCGCCGGGTACGCTTCTTTCCTCCCGCCAGCCTCGAAAGGAACGTGCCGTGCCGACGTCCAGCGCCAGCACCACCGACTCCGCCAGGTCCGCCACGGGCGGCGTCCAGTCCCTGGAGCGCGCCTTCGACCTGCTCGAACGGATGGCGGACGCGGGCGGCGAGGTCGGTCTGAGCGAGCTCTCCGCGAGCAGCGGACTGCCGCTGCCCACCATTCACCGCCTGATGCGCACGCTCGTGGCCTGTGGGTACGTACGCCAGCAGCCCAACCGCCGGTACGCCCTCGGTCCGCGCCTGATCCGGCTCGGCGAGTCCGCCTCCCGGCTGCTGGGCACCTGGGCCCGTCCGCATCTGGCCCGCCTGGTCGAGGAGACCGGCGAGACGGCGAACATGGCGCTGCTCGACGGGGACGAGATCGTGTACGTCGCGCAGGTGCCGTCCAAGCACTCGATGCGCATGTTCACCGAGGTCGGCCGGCGTGTCCTGCCGCACTCCACGGGCGTCGGCAAGGCGCTGCTGGCGGACTTCCCGGCCGACGAGGTGCGGGCCCTGCTGGGCCGGACCGGCATGCCGGCCGCGACCGAGAAGACGATCACCACGCCGGACGACTTCATCGCGGCGCTGGAGGACGTGCGGCGCCAGGGCTACGCGATCGACGACAACGAGCAGGAGATCGGCGTCCGCTGCCTGGCCGTCTCCGTGCCGGACTCCCCCACCGCCGCGGCCATCTCCATCTCCGGCCCGGCCGGCCGGGTCACGGAGGCGGCCACCGACCGGATCGTGCCGTTGCTCCAGCAGGTGGCGGCCGAGCTGTCGGAGGCCCTGCTGACCTCGAACGGCAACCCGGCCGCGTGACCCGCGCCCCGGCGGCAGGGCTCAGCGCCGCCGCGGGTCACCGAGGAGCTCCACGGCGTGCCGGACCTCCGCCAGCCCTTTCGACAGGGCGCTGACGGAGCCGATCGCGCCGGCTATCAGCAGCAGCGAGCGGTGCAGTCGCGACACCTCGGGGACACCGTGCGCCGCCATCGCGGCGAGGTCGGCCAGTTCGTCCTCGGCTGTCGCCCGGTCCCGGAAGTCGGCGGGCAGCAGGGCGAGTTGGCGGCGCAACCGGGACACCGCGGTCCGCAGTGCCGCCACCCTCACGTCCTCGTCGCCGACGGTCGCGCACCCCTGCCCCAAGCTCCGCAACACGGCCCTCCCCCTCGCACCCCGCTGTGCGCCCCTGCATGGTGAACGTGCCGACGTCCCTGCGCGCTGGTCAAACGCCGGGGACGCCGGCCAGTAAACGCCACCCGGCGGCGGGCGCGCCAGCGGGCGGAGAGAAATTCAGCCCCCTGAAAACCGGCGCACGCCGGAGCGTTCGCCGGGCGGTCCGGTATGCAGGACGCATGACGGACAACGAAGACCAGGTGGCGGGGCTGCTGCTCGCCGCCGGGGGCGGACGGCGGCTCGGCGGACGGCCCAAGGCACTGCTCGAACACCGCGGACACCCGCTCGTCGAACACGCGGTCGCCGCGTTGCGCGCGGCCGGGTGCGCCCGCGTGCACGTCGTCCTGGGGGCGCGCGCCAAGGATGTACGGGCGCGGGCCGCGCTGAACGGCTGCGTCGTCGTCGACAACCCCGACTGGGAGCAGGGCATGGGCTCGTCCCTGCGGACCGGGCTCGCCTCGCTGGCCGGAACCGGGGCACGGGGGGCGCTGGTCTCGCTGGTCGACCAGCCGGGCATCGGCGCCGAGGCGATGGCCAGGGTGCGCGCCGGACACCGGGACGAGACGTCACTCGTCTCGGCGGCATACGCGGGCGTGCGCGGGCATCCCGTCCTGCTCGGCGCCGCCCACTGGGCGGGCGTCGCGGCGACTGCCACCGGGGACCGGGGGGCACGCGCCTATCTGCGGGAGCACGAGCGGGACGTCACGCTCGTGGAGTGCGGGGACGTGGCGCGACCGTACGACATCGACACCGAGGCCGACCTGGTCCACCTTGAGTGAGGGAGGTGGCACCGAGCGCCACCTTCCCTCGACCCGGAGAATCTCGACATCAACAAAACATTGAAGTTCCACGATGAGGAAACTACTATCCACTGACCAGAAGCACCCGGCCGCATTTCGGGTGCGCGACGCCCCCTACGTGCCCGCTGGCACCCGGTGCCACCGCTGAAGGAAGTGACAGCTCATGTCCGCACCAGCGCCGTCCCCGCTGGCCATCGTCGACGCCGAGCCCCTGCCCCGGCAGGAGGAGGTCCTCACCGACGCGGCGCTCGCCTTCGTGGCCGAGCTGCACCGGCGTTTCACGCCCCGGCGTGACGAGCTCCTCGCCCGCCGTGCGGAGCGCCGCGCAGAGATCGCCCGCACCTCCACGCTCGACTTCCTCCCCCAGACCGCCGCCATCCGCGCGGACGACTCCTGGAAGGTGGCCCCGGCCCCGCCCGCGCTCCAGGACCGCCGGGTGGAGATCACCGGCCCGACCGACCGCAAGATGACCATCAACGCCCTGAACTCGGGCGCGAAGGTCTGGCTCGCCGACTTCGAGGACGCCTCCGCCCCCACCTGGGAGAACGTCGTCCTCGGCCAGCTCAACCTGACCGCGGCCTACACCCGCACCATCGACTTCACCGACGAGCGCACCGGCAAGTCGTACGCCCTGCGTCCCGACGAGGAGCTGGCGACGGTCGTGATGCGCCCGCGCGGCTGGCACCTCGACGAGCGCCACCTCCAGGTGGACGGCCGCCCGGTCCCCGGCGCCCTGGTCGACTTCGGCCTGTACTTCTTCCACAACGCCCAGCGCCTGCTGGACCTCGGCAAGGGCCCGTACTTCTACCTGCCGAAGACGGAGTCGCACCTGGAGGCCCGCCTCTGGAACGACGTCTTCGTCTTCGCGCAGGACCACGTCGGCATCCCGCAGGGCACCGTCCGCGCCACCGTCCTGATCGAGACGATCACGGCCGCGTACGAGATGGAGGAGATCCTCTACGAGCTGCGTGACCACGCCTCCGGGCTGAACGCCGGCCGCTGGGACTACCTGTTCTCCATCGTCAAGAACTTCCGTGACGGCGGCGGGAAGTTCGTGCTCCCGGACCGCAACGCGGTCACGATGACCGCCCCGTTCATGCGGGCGTACACCGAACTCCTCGTGCGCACCTGCCACAAGCGCGGCGCGCACGCGATCGGCGGTATGGCGGCGTTCATCCCGTCCCGCAAGGACCCCGAGGTCAACAAGGTGGCCTTCGAGAAGGTCCGCGCCGACAAGGACCGCGAGGCCGGCGACGGTTTCGACGGCTCCTGGGTCGCCCACCCGGACCTGGTGCCGATCGCCATGGAGTCCTTCGACAAGGTCCTCGGCGACAAGCCCCACCAGAAGGACCGCCTGCGCGAGGACGTCGACGTCAAGGCGGCCGACCTCATCGCCATCGACTCCCTGGACGCCAAGCCGACGTACGCGGGCCTGGTCAACGCCGTCCAGGTCGGCATCCGCTACATCGAGGCGTGGCTGCGGGGCCTCGGTGCCGTGGCCATCTTCAACCTGATGGAGGACGCGGCCACCGCCGAGATCTCCCGCTCGCAGATCTGGCAGTGGATCAACGCGGAGGTCGTCCTGGACAACGGCGAGCAGGTCACCACCGAGCTGGCCCGCAAGGTCGCCGCCGAAGAACTGGCGGACATCCGCGCCGAGATCGGCGACGAGGCCTTCGCGGCCGGCAACTGGCAGCAGGCCCACGACCTGCTGCTGACGGTCTCCCTCGACGAGGACTACGCCGACTTCCTGACGCTGCCGGCGTACGAGCAGCTGAAGGGCTGACGCGCGGTACATGCGAGGACTCGCCCGCGCCCCCGGTGCCGTACGGCGCCGGGGGCGCGGGCGTGTGTCACCCCAGGTGCACGGACCAGTCCTGTTCGGCGGGCGGCTTGCCGTGCAGGTCCGGGACCCGTTTCAGCCAGTCGGGACGGCCCCGCTGGGTACGCGCCGCCCGGGCCGCGTTCTCGGCGGCGAGTTCCTCACGGCTCGGGAAATCGGTGGGCAGCCAGTCCTCCGAGGCCCGTACGCGCGCGTGCAGGTACCCGGCGTAGGCGGCGCGGACCTCGTCCGGCGTGTCGAAGCCGGCCTCGCAGGTCAACCAGGACTCCGGTACCCGCGCCACCACGTCGCGCAGCAGTTCCTCGGTCACCTTCGGCGCCAGCTCGGCGTCGGCGGCCCGCACGTCGGGCGCGTGGTGGCCGAGGGCGTGGTGGCGGAAGTCGTACGCCTTCTCCGGCGCGGAGGCGTCCCAGCGGTGGTGGAAGACCAGGGCCGCCCCGTGATCGATGAGCCACAGGCGCGGGGGCGCGGTGCCGAAGGTGGGCCAGACCATGAGGTTGGAGCTGTGCACCGTCCGGTCCACGTTCACGGTGAGGGCGTCCAGCCAGACGACGCGGCCGGCCTCCTCCGGGTCCACCGGGAACGACTTCGCGACGTCGGGCGTGAAGTCGGCGCCGCCCGACAGGTAGTCCATGCCGAGGTTGAGCCCGGCGCTGGCATTGAGCAGGTCCCGCACCTCCTGGTGCGGTTCGTCGGCGGCGATCGCCGGGTCGAAGTGGGCGAGGACCAGCTCCGGCACCCGAAGCCCCAGCTCCCGCGCCAGCTCCCCGACGATCACCTCGGCGACCAGCGCCTTGCGGCCCTGCGCGGAGCCGGTGAACTTGACGACATAGGTCCCGAGGTCGTCGGCCTCGACGACGCCGGGGACGGAACCACCGGAGCGCAAGGGTTTGATATAGCGGGTCGGAGTGACTTCTCTCAAGAACTTCGAAGTCCCTGTCACGTAATCACCTTAGATTCCACACCCACCTCCGAGGTGTTGCATTCCGGAGAAGCAGTCCGCCGATGACGGGGCGCCCCGCGCTTCCGGCCTCCGGTATGAAGTGAACATAGTAGCCAAGCGTGACAGCCGGAGAGGAATGCCCGAGCGCCCGACGGTCGGAGAACAACGTGGTGCGGAGAGGAGCCGGCACCGGCGCCCCTGGTGAGGACGGTGCGGCCGGCAGGGGACGGCACCACCCGCCGACCGGACAGCGGGTGCCCCCTCCCCCTGCCCGTCTGCCCCCCTGCCCGTCTGCGCCCCTGCCCGTCTGCCCCCCTGCTACAGAG
>NZ_JAGMUE010000858.1:0-668 GCF_019049165.1 Streptomyces sp. AC627_RSS907 | reverse complement strand
GGAGGCCACGGCCACCGAAGAGCCACGTCACCTGGTGCGTGGCCTCGGGCGACAGTCCCCAGAGGTCGAAGACGTTGTCCGGCTCCTGCGAGCCGGTGTACGGGTCGCGCTTCTGGGTGTGGATGAAGTCGGGGAACTTGATGGCGTCCCTGATGAAGAACACCGGGGTGTTGTTGCCGACGAGGTCGTAGTTGCCCTCCTCGGTGTAGAACTTCAACGCGAAACCGCGCGGGTCCCGGACCGCGTCCGGCGCGCCCAGGTTGCCGGCCACGGTGGAGAAGCGCAGGAAGGTCTCGGTCTGCTTGCCGACCTCGGAGAGGAACTTCGCGCGGGTGTACCGGGTCACGTCCGCGGTCACCGTGAAGGTGCCGTACGCGCCGGCTCCCCGGGCGTGCACCACGCGCTCCGGAATGCGCTCCCGGTTGAAGTGCGCCAGCTTCTCCAGCAGCAACTGGTCCTGCACCAGCACCGGGCCGCCGACGCCCGCGGTCTCGCTGTTCTGGTTGTCGGCGACCGGTGCGCCGGCCTCCGTGGTCAGCGGCCCCGCCGACTGAGCCGTCTCGCCCTGAACCGTCACGTGCGCCTCCTGCGTATTCGTCCTGTCCCTTGGCCTGAGCCGTAACCGATCCTACATTGGACTTTGTCTAAGTCAAGAAGAAGTGGAGAGA
>NZ_JAGMUE010000857.1:0-636 GCF_019049165.1 Streptomyces sp. AC627_RSS907 | reverse complement strand
CCCTTGAGCTTGGAGAAGTCCTGACGGCCCGTAAGCAGCTTGTGCACGTACGACTGGTGCCCGGTGTCCCAGAGCACCCGGTCCTTCGGGGAGTCGAAGACCCGGTGCAGGGCGATGGTCAGCTCGACCACACCGAGGTTGGGTCCGAGGTGGCCGCCGGTCTTGGCGACCTCCTCGACGAGGAAGGAGCGGATCTCCGCCGCCAGCTCGTCCAGTTGCGCGAGGCTCAGCCGGTCGAGGTCGCGAGGCCGCTTCACACGGCTCAGCAGTCGCCACCCGTCCGCTGCCTCCGCACGTGCTGCACGCGGCTCCTTCGGCACTTGCGCCTCCTTGGTGTAGAGCTGTCGAGCCTTGTCGGTCTGACGAGTCTAATGTTCCGCACTTGACGGTGATGCTGGGCCGATGCGATGTAACTCACGCGAGTGGTCCAGTTCTCGGACGTTGGCGGTCCGCCCGCGCGGGGGTCCCACGCGCCCGGCGGGCCGTGGCGCGGGGTGTGCCGGCGCACCGGAACGCGGGCCCCAAGCGGGCCCCCTAGCGCCCCGAGGCGGGCCACAACGCGGCCCCACGGGGTCCCACCAGCGTGCGGCGGGACCCCGTGGGGCCGCTGGGGGTGCTAGCCGCGCCCGGCCGAGC
>NZ_JAGMUE010000856.1:0-637 GCF_019049165.1 Streptomyces sp. AC627_RSS907 | reverse complement strand
GCGCGTCGGCGCCGCCTACCTGCCCGTCGACCCGGAGCTGCCGCGCGAACGGGCCGCCGCGCTGGTGGCCGACGCGGGCGCCGGAGCCCTGGTGACCACGCCGGAACTGGCCGAGCGGTGGTTCCCTGGGGCGAGGGGCGCGGGCCGGTGGGCCGTGGCCGACGGCGCGGGAGCAGACGGCGGCGCGCTGCCGCTGCTGCGACTGAACACGCCACCCGAACCCGCCCCCGCCGACGCGCGAGCACCCGAGCTGACCGCGCCGCGGTCCGGCGACGCCGCGTACGTGATCTACACCTCCGGCTCCACCGGCCGCCCCAAGGGCGTGCTCGTCACCCACGACGCCATCGCCAACCGGCTGCGCTGGATGCGACACGCCTACCCGATCGGCGCCGACGACCGGGTGCTGCACAAGACGCCGGCCAGCTTCGACGTGTCGGTGTGGGAGCTGTTCTGGCCGCTGCTCGCCGGCGCCACGCTCGTCGTCGCCGGCCCCGACGACCACCGCGACCCGGCCACCGTCGCCGCCCTCATCCGCGACCGGGCGATCACCACCGCGCACTTCGTGCCCTCGATGCTCGCCGCGTTCACGGCCGTCGCCCACCCGGCCGACTGCGCCAGCCTGCGCCGGGTGTTCGCC
>NZ_JAGMUE010000855.1:0-847 GCF_019049165.1 Streptomyces sp. AC627_RSS907 | reverse complement strand
ACCATCCCCGCACGCGCGGGGACCAGACCCGGACTCGCCCTCCGGGGGCGCGTCTTGGCGGACCATCCCCGCACGCGCGGGACCAGAGCAAGTGACCTGCGGGTTTCTTAGGCCGGACCCCGGTTTCTTGCAACTTCCGCGAACTCCGACCTTCCACCCGCATGTGATGGTCGCGATATCTCGCCCAATGCGTCCTCCCCTCAAGCAGGCGCAAAGGGCTAGTGCCCCCGCCCTCGCGTTCCCAGCAGGCCCAGACACATGGCGCGGACGGTCTACGGGGGCGGGCTCCCGGTTGGGGAACCAGGAGGGCCCTTCACCAGGCGAATGGCGGGGCCATTCCGCCAACCAGCTCAGATAGAGAACGTCCATGCGCCGTCTGGGGCGATCAGCCTGCCGCTGTCCGAACCGAGTTCGACGCTCATCGAGTGCAGAGGGAACTGATCTCGCTCCTCCCACTTACGCCGGACGCGCTCCAGGTCGTCCCAGAGTCGGCGGACTCCGTCCTGGTGCACGGTGCGCCGCGACGCGTCACCGCTCTCCTCTGCGCGTGCCCACGAACCGTCCGCCGCGAGGAGCCAGACCACGCGCCGACCGTCCGGCATGGTGGCCATACGGGTCTCTACGCCGGGGGTATCCAGTTCGTACAACCAGCGAAGCGGCCATTCCTGCCAGAGGTTCGGAATAGGGCCGTCAGGGGAACGCACATCCGCCCCGTCGGCGTCCCGGGCGGCTGTGAACACGTCGTTGAGCTTGGGTGGGTAGTCGGGGCTCTGTCGGGTTTCCATGAACGTTGTCGGGTCGGGTTGGACGCTTCCCCGCGCAATGCCGTCGTCTCCCATGTCGGTCG
>NZ_JAGMUE010000854.1:0-547 GCF_019049165.1 Streptomyces sp. AC627_RSS907 | reverse complement strand
AGGTCGAGGATGTCGTTGATGAGCTGGAGCAGGTCGGAGCCGGCCCCGTGGATGGTCTCGGCGAACTCCACCTGCTTCGGGGAGAGGTTCCCGTCCGCGTTGTCGGCCAGCAACTTGGCCAGGATGAGCAGCGAGTTGAGCGGTGTGCGCAGCTCGTGCGACATGTTGGCCAGGAACTCGGACTTGTAGCGCATCGAGACCGCGAGCTGCTCCGCGCGCTCCTCCAGCACCTGGCGGGCCTCTTCGATCTCGGTGTTCTTGACCTCGATGTCGCGGTTCTGCCGGGCCAGTCGGTCCGACTTCTCCTCCAGTTCGGCGTTGGACGCCTGGAGCGCCTTCTGCCGGTTCTCCAGCTCGGCCGAGCGCTCGCGCAACTGCTCGGTCAGCTCCTGCGACTGCTTGAGCAGCACCTCGGTCTTGGTGTTGACGCTGATGGTGTTGACGCTGGTGCCGATCATCTCGGCGATCTGGTTCAGGAAGTCCTTCTGGATCTGCGTGAACGGCTGGAAGGAGGCCAGCTCGATCACGCCGAGCACCTGCCCCTCGA
>NZ_JAGMUE010000853.1:0-542 GCF_019049165.1 Streptomyces sp. AC627_RSS907 | reverse complement strand
TCGCCGGCTCGTCCCGCGCGTGGTGCGGGCGCGGCTCAGGTGCTCACGCCCTGATCAGGCCACCAGCGCCGGGATGGTCGCCTCACGCACCTCGCGCAGCTCCGTCAGCGGGATGCTGAACTGGCCCTGCACCTCCAGCGCGTCCCCGTCCACGACGCCGATGCGCGTGGCGGGCAGCCCGCGCGCGCCGCACATGTCGGTGAAGCGCAGCTCCTCGCTGCGCGGCACCGCCACCACCGCGCGGCCGGCGGACTCCGAGAACAGCGCGACGAACGCGTCGTCGGTCGCGTCGCCGGAGGCGGCCAGGCCCTCGGGCAGCACGATCCGGGCGCCCTTGCCGCCCCGCAGGCACGACTCGACCAGCGCCTGCACCAGGCCGCCGTCGGAGAGGTCGTGCGCCGCGTCGATCATGCCGTCGCGGGAGCCGGAGATCAGGATCTCGGCCAGCAGCCGCTCCCGCTCCAGGTCCACCTTGGGCGGCAGCCCGCCCAGGTGGTCGTGGACGACCTGGGACCAGGCCGAGCCGCCGAACTCCTCGCGGG
>NZ_JAGMUE010000852.1:0-559 GCF_019049165.1 Streptomyces sp. AC627_RSS907 | reverse complement strand
GAGAGGGCGTCGACATCACCGGTGAGCGCGGAGTCGAGGCCGTCTGCTTCGCCGACACCCGCGGCTCCCAGGTCGAGATCGTCCAGAACATCGGCCGCGCGCTCCGCCTCAACCGCGACGGCAGCACCAAGGTCGCCAGAATCATCGTGCCGGTCTTCCTTGAGCCGAACGAGGACCCCGACGACATGATCGCCTCCGCCAGCTTCAAACCGCTCGTCGCCGTGCTCCAGGGCCTGCGCAGCCATGACGAGCGCCTCGTCGAGCAGCTCGCCTCCCGGGCGCTCACCCACGGCAAGCGCAAGGTACACGTCCGGCGTGACGCGGACGGGCGGATCGTCGGCGCCGGCGGCGCGGGCGCCGGCGAGGACCAGGAGCACGACGAGGACACCGACGCCGCTGCCGAGTCCGCGCTGCTGCACTTCTCCAGCCCGCGTCACGCCGCCACCATCGCCGCCTTCCTACGCACCCGCGTCTACCGGCCCGAATCCCTGGTCTGGCTGGAGGGCTACCAAACCCTACTCCGCTGGCGCAGGGAGAACGAGGTCACCGGGCTCTACGC
>NZ_JAGMUE010000851.1:0-686 GCF_019049165.1 Streptomyces sp. AC627_RSS907 | reverse complement strand
AGCGGTCGGTAGGTGATGCCCGCGGCCGCGCACGCCGTGGGTCCGCGGTAGCCGACGTCGTCGGACGCGGGCTCCTCGGCAGCCGTGGCGCGTGTCGCGACCGGCTGCCCGGGCGCCGACCCGGCCCCGCCTCCAGGAAGCGGATACGGACCGCCTGCCGCCGTGCCCTCGCCGGTGCTTCTCACGCCGACCTCCGTCCTTGACCTGCCTTCTCGACGGTAGGCAGTCACTCGGGGTGCGTCAACGATCGCCACACTCGGCACGCCGAGTGATAATCACCCTGGGAGTGGTTTACCACGACGCTTCGCCGGGAACGGCTGGCCGAATGCCCACCGCGACCACCGTCAGCGACTCACTGGCTGTTGGTGTCGAAGTCTTCCGGAGAGATCTGGTCGAGGAACTCGCGGAACTTCTCCACCTCGTCCTCCTGCTCGTCCGGGATGGCGATGCCCGCGTCGTCCAACACACCGTCGCTGCCGTAGATCGGCGTTCCGGTGCGCAGCGCCAGCGCTATGGCGTCCGACGGGCGAGCGCTGACCTCCACCCCGCTCGCGAAGACCAGCTCCGCGTAGAAGACGCCCTCCCGCAGGTCGGTGATCCGGACCTCGGTGAGTTCCTGCCCCACCGCTACCAGCACGTCCTTGAAAAGGTCATGGGTCAGTGGTCGCGCGGGGGCCATGCCCTGC
>NZ_JAGMUE010000850.1:0-836 GCF_019049165.1 Streptomyces sp. AC627_RSS907 | reverse complement strand
GTACTGCGCCGTCTGCCAGTACCGGTCGAACGTCGCCCGCATCCACGCGGCGTCGAACGGCTCGTCGCCGCGCTCCAGGATGGAGGCGAGGTAGGAGGCGGCGCACTTGCTCGCGGAGTTGGAGCCCTGGCCGGTGATCGGGTCGTTGGCGACCACGACGTCGGCGACGCCGAGCACCACGCCGCCCGACGGCAGGTGTCCCACCGGCTGCCGCACGGTCGGCGCGTACCGGCCGGCGAGCGTGCCGCGCGCGTCCGTCAGCTCGACGGCGGTGGAGCGCGCGTACTCCCACGGCGTGAACCTCTTCAGCAGCTCCAGCGTCAGGGCCAGGTGCTCGTTCGGGTCCTTGATGCCCTGGAAGGCGTCGAGCGGACCGCCGGGGATGCCCTCCCAGAAGAGGATGTCGGCGCGGCCGGAGAGCGTCAGCGTCGGCATCACGAACAGTTCGCCGACGCCGGGCACCACGTTGCAGCGCACCGCGTCGAACTCGGGGTGCTCGGGGCGCGGGCCCATGCCGTGCACGTACGCGACGGACAGCGCCCGCTGCGGGGTCTCGTACGGCGAGCGACTGGCGTCCCGGCCGAACATCGAGACCAGCTCGCCCTTGCCCGCGGCGACCATCACCAGGTCGTAGGCGCGGGAGAAGTAGTCGAGGTCCGACACGGCCGCGCCGTGCACCACGAGCTGGCCGCCGCGCTCCGCGAACGTCTCCATCCAGCCGGCCATCTTCACCCGCTGGTCCACGGACTGGGCGATGCCGTCCAGCCTGCCGACCCAGTCGATCAGCCGGGTGGAGGAGCCGGTCGCCTCGTCGGGCGGCCCCGCGACGGACACCC
>NZ_JAGMUE010000849.1:0-580 GCF_019049165.1 Streptomyces sp. AC627_RSS907 | reverse complement strand
CTGGTGGTGGCGGGTTCGCGCGGCGTGATGACCGGCCGCCGTTCCGTCGTGATGACCGGGACCGTGATCGGGACGCGCGTGGGCGTGACGACCGGCCGCGTGGGCCGCGTCCGGACGACCGTGACCGTGGGCCCCGTCGCGACGACCGCGATCGCGGACCGCGCCGCGACGACGGACCACGCCGTGACGACCAGCGCGGCGGCTTCCGGCGGGACGGGGACCGGCCGCGACCGGTCGGCCGGCCCGACGACCGCCGTGATGCCCGGGGCGGAGACCAGCGGCGCGATGACCGTCGTGGTCCGCGCCGGGACGACGAGCGGGGCGGGTTCCGACGTGAGGGTGGTGGCGCTCGGGAAGGCTTCCGGCGCGACGACAACCGCGGTGGCTTCCGTCGGGACGACGATCGCGGCGGGTTCCGTCGCGATGACAACCGTGGTGGGTACCGCCGGGACGACCGCGGCGGGCCGCAGCGCGGCGACGACCGTGACCGTGGCGGGTTCCGCCGGGATCGGGACGACAACCGCGGTGGGTTCCGCCGCGACGACGACCGTGGTGGCTACCGTCGGGATGACGACCGGGG
>NZ_JAGMUE010000087.1:0-399 GCF_019049165.1 Streptomyces sp. AC627_RSS907 | reverse complement strand
TGCCCGTGCCCAGGTCCTTCGCGGTCACGTGCATGATGCCGTTGGCGTCGATGTCGAAGGCGACCTCGATCTGCGGGACGCCGCGGGGCGCCGGCGGCAGACCGGTCAGCTCGAACATGCCGAGCTTCTTGTTGTACGCCGCGATCTCGCGCTCGCCCTGGTAGACCTGGATCTGCACGGAGGGCTGGTTGTCCTCGGCGGTGGTGAAGATCTCCGAACGCTTCGTCGGGATCGTCGTGTTCCGCTCGATCAGCTTGGTCATGATGCCGCCCTTGGTCTCGATGCCGAGGGACAGCGGGGTGACGTCGAGGAGCAGGACGTCCTTGACCTCGCCCTTGAGGACACCGGCCTGCAGGGCGGCGCCGATGGCGACGACCTCGTCCGGGTTGACGCCCTTGT
>NZ_JAGMUE010000848.1:0-613 GCF_019049165.1 Streptomyces sp. AC627_RSS907 | reverse complement strand
CGGCGTGGTCCTGGGTGGAGAAGATGTTGCAGGAGGCCCAGCGGACCTGGGCGCCGAGCGCCGCCAGCGTCTCGATGAGGACGGCGGTCTGCACGGTCATGTGCAGCGAGCCGGTGATCCGGGCGCCGGCGAGGGGCTGGGCGTCCGCGTACTCACGGCGGATCGACATCAGGCCCGGCATCTCGTGCTCGGCGAGGGTGATCTCCTTGCGGCCGAAGTCGGCCAGGGACAGGTCGGCGACCTTGAAGTCCCGGCCGTTGGCGTCGGCAGTCGACATGAATGCTGCTCCTCGTGCGTTGGGGATGGAGAGGTGTTCGGCTGGGCATGCGGCAGCGGACAGAGCTGTCCCCTTGTCGCAGCGCAGTCCGTCGGAGGCCCTCTCTCCCTCGGTCGGACCGCGAAGCGGACCGCCCGACCGCCATCAGCAGCGACGTCTGGCTGTCACGAATCTACACCGATCGGCCCAGCGAACCCCAGCCCCCTTGACCCGGGCGGGGCCGAAGCGGTGGTGTCTCGGCCGCGCCGTGGCGCGTTCCGGTCGGCTCGGCGCGACCCGGTCGGGTGGGTTCGGTCGGGGGTGTGTTCCCGGGGCGGCGGGCGCGGGATCATCCGC
>NZ_JAGMUE010000847.1:0-562 GCF_019049165.1 Streptomyces sp. AC627_RSS907 | reverse complement strand
GTGCTGGTCGGCGCGTCGTTCGTGGGCGAACTGTCCGTGGACATCAGCGAGATCCGACAGCTCGACGAGGACGTCTACCGCGACGTCGTCGGTCTGTGGGCGCCCGCCGACTGGAGCGCGGAGCAGAAGCGGGAGCTGGCCGACGAGTCGTTCACCGGCGCCGGCACCGCCCCCTTCACCGGCGACCACGCGCTGCTGACCCTCGTGGACCCGATGCGCCTGGACATGTGCAACATCAGCTTCCAGCAGGTGCACGAACGGGTTCCGCTGCCACCGGCGACCAACACCATCGGCAGCGACTACTTCCTGATGCACCTGGTGCACGACGCGGCCCTGCCCGGCGTCCTGCACAACCGGCACATCGTGAACTTCTACACCACGGAGCGGCGCACCGACGCCGGCTTCATGGCCTACCAACTGCGCTTCACCAAGTTCTTCCTGTCCATGCTCTACCTCAACGCCGTCTACGCGGCCATGGCCGAGGCCGGGCCCGCCCTGCTGGACGACGCACACCAGGTGCGCGCGGAGCGCGTCAGCGAGCTGTTCTGGGACAGCACCCGCC
>NZ_JAGMUE010000846.1:0-564 GCF_019049165.1 Streptomyces sp. AC627_RSS907 | reverse complement strand
GATCAAGAGCGACCCGGACAAGATCGACGCCGCCGACGACTTCGAGGTCTTCGGCATCGACTCGATCGTCATGATCAGCCTGACCCGGCGGATGGAGGAGGACTTCGGGGAGCTGCCGAAGACCCTGTTCTTCGAGTACGGCAGCATCGAGGAGCTGGCCGACCACTTCGTGGCCGACCGCGCGGCCGACCTCCAGCGCCTGTTCGGCGCCCCCGAGCCCGCCCCCGAGCCCGCGCCGGAGGCCGAGCCCGGGGCCGCGGTCGCCGAGACGGAACGGCGGCCCGCCACACCGGAGCCCGTGGCCGCCCAGCACGCGGCCCCCCGCTTCCGGGCGACGGCCGCCACGGCCACCTCCCCGCGCGTGGAGCCCGCGCCCGCCGGCGCCCAGGACATCGCGGTCATCGGCGTCGACGGCCGCTACCCGGGCGCCGACGACCTGCGGGAACTGTGGGCCAACCTCGCCTCGGGGACGGACTCCGTCACCGAGGTGCCGGCCGACCGCTGGGACCACACCCAGTACTTCGCGCCCGAGGGCCGCACCCCCGGCAAGGCGTACGCCAAGGG
>NZ_JAGMUE010000845.1:0-607 GCF_019049165.1 Streptomyces sp. AC627_RSS907 | reverse complement strand
CTACGGCGGCCTCGGCCTGAGCCTGGACGCCTGGCAGCTCTACGGCGGCACGGACCACGCGCCCCGCCCGGACCTGGCCAGCCGCGCGCAGCAGATAGCCATCGCCCAGACGATCCTGTCCGAGCGCGGCCCCATGGCGTGGAACGACTGCGCGCAGCCGGCCGGTCTGACCGAGGACGGCGAGGTGCCGGACGTCAACCCGGGCGACCCCAGCCACGACGACCGGGGCACCGACCGAGGCGACTACGGCCACGCGCCGAGCCCCGAACCGGACCGGACCCCGGACGCGAAGCCCTCCCCGGACGGCGCCAAGCCGACCCCGACCGACGAACGGGAGCCGGACGCCGAGCCGACGCCGGACACCAAGCCCGGCCAGGACGAGGAGTCGAGACAGGGCGGCCGGCCCGGCCCCGACGCGTCCGCGCCGAGCGACGACGCGCAGCCCACCGAGGCGCCCCGCACCACCCCGGGCCCGAGCCGGGACGAGGAGAGGCCCGCCGACCGCGACGAGACCGGGCGCGAGAGGCCCGACGCGTCCCGTGGCGGCGCCGAGCGGCCCGGCGCCGGCGAGAAGGCGCGTGAGGACGACACGGGCACCGGCAAGCAC
>NZ_JAGMUE010000844.1:0-685 GCF_019049165.1 Streptomyces sp. AC627_RSS907 | reverse complement strand
GCGCCAGCGTCCACACGTCGTCGCTGCCGCCGCCGCGCGCGGCGCCGATGGCCAGGCCGGCGTAGTACGCGTACTCCTTGGCCCGGTCGAAGGTGGCGTCCAGCCACGCGCCGAGCGTGGAGTACTGGAGCGAGTAGCGGGCGAGCTGGCCGTCGGTGCAGTCCAGGACGAAGGAGGCGATCAGCAGCACGCCCGCGGCGACGAAGCCGGGCCGGGTGCCGGTGGCGGCGCAACCGGCGGCGACGAGCGCGGTGAGCAGCGACGCGGTGGTGACCTGGTTCGGCGTCAGGCCGCGGCGGGCGCACCAGCGGGCGATGTAGCGCGAGTAGGGGCTGACGAGGAAGGTGGTGACGAAGCCGTCGCGGGCCTTGACCGCGCCGCGCAGCCGCACCTTCTCGTCGTCGACGGCGGCGACGGCCGCCCTGGCGCGGGTGCGCGCCGTCTCGTCGGCGGGCACGGCGGCGACCAGGACGCCGAGCTCGGGCCGGTGCACGGGCACGTCGGCCGCGGCCAGGTCGGCGGCGATGAGGTCGGGCAGGTTGGCCGCGGTCGCCGCGTCGGGGCCGCTCGCGGCGGAGCCGTCGGCCTGGGCCGGGGTGGCGTCGGCGGGGTGCCGCGCGGGGGGCGCGTCGGTCGGCGCGGTGCGCGTGGGTATGGCGCGGGCGTGCGCGGCGCGCACGAGTGC
>NZ_JAGMUE010000843.1:0-633 GCF_019049165.1 Streptomyces sp. AC627_RSS907 | reverse complement strand
GCCGTGGGTCGCAGGTCGCGGGCCCCTACTCGCCCGGCTCGCTCGACGACGTCGCCCTCTTCCTGCGGACGAGGAACAGCGCACCGCCGCCGACGACCAACAGCCCACCCGCTATGCCCGCGATCAGGGCGACCGGACTGCCGCTCCCCGTGTCGGCCAGGTCACCGCTCTCGGGTACCGCCGCCTCGTCCCCCGTGGGGCCGTCCGCCGCGGCGGGGCTCGGCCGCGCGGTCGACGGAGCCCCGCCGCCGGCGACGGTGGAGGCGTCGTCGGCGCGACCACCTTCGGTCACGGTCTGGCAGTCCAGCGCCCCGGTGAAGGTCTTCTCCAGGCCGTCCGGGCCGACGAGCGTGAAGCGGTACGCCTGGTCCTCCCGCGCCGGCACGGTGATCGTCTTGGTCGCGGACGACGCGACCGTGTGCTCGCGCCCCGCCAGTGTGTAGGTGAACGGCGCGTCGCCCTTGTTGGCCACCGTGACGTCCACGCCGCCCTTGGCGCAGTTCTGCCTGGCCGAGACCGCCGGTATGGCCCCGCTCCTGGCCCAGACCGCCGTGGCCTTGGCCGAGACGGTGCTCTCGCTGGAGCCCGCCAGGATCTGCGTCTGGCTCTTGGTGTGCTGCCCGACGCCGGTGA
>NZ_JAGMUE010000842.1:0-542 GCF_019049165.1 Streptomyces sp. AC627_RSS907 | reverse complement strand
GAGCAGGCCCGTGCCGCCGAGGAGAGCCACGCCGAGGGCGGTTCGGCACTGCGGGAGCGTCTGGCGGGGCTGACCGAGGCCGAGATCGATCGGGCTCTGCTCGATCTCGTGCGTGGTCAGGCGGCGGCGGTGCTCGGTTTCGCGGGTGCGGAGGTGGTGGAGCCGGGGCGGGCGTTCAAGGAGCTTGGTTTCGACTCGCTTACCGCGGTGGAGTTCCGTAATCGGTTGAACGCGGAGACGGGGTTGGTGTTGCCGGCCACGTTGGTCTTCGACTTCCCGAGTTCTGCGGTGCTGGCTGGTCATCTGCGTGCCGAGGTCTTGGGTACGCGGGAGGCGATGGCGGTGCCTTCAGCGGTGGTGGCCTCGGTCGATGACGACCCGATCGCGATCGTCGGGATGAGCTGCCGTTTCCCGGGCGGCGTCGGAAGCCCCGAGGACCTGTGGAACCTCGTCGCGGCCGGCACGGACGCCATCACGGACTTCCCCTCCGACCGGGGCTGGGACGTCGACGGGATGTACGACCCCGACCCGGAGCGCCTGGG
>NZ_JAGMUE010000841.1:0-660 GCF_019049165.1 Streptomyces sp. AC627_RSS907 | reverse complement strand
CGGGGACTGCCTGTACGTCGGCCTGTCCAACCCGGCGCCGGCCTGCGTCGTCGTGCTGCGCCTGGACTGCGAGGTCGAGGGCGTGGGCGTGGACCCCCGCCGTCCGCCGCTGCTGTGGGAGGCGTGGGACGGCTCCGCCTGGGTCGCGTGCGAGGTGGACAAGGACGACACGGGTGGCTTCAACAAGGCCGGCGAGGTCATCATCCACCTGCCCGCCCAGCACGCCGCGTCGGTGGTGGCCCGGCACACCGCGGGCTGGATACGGTGCCGGCTGCTCAAGGCCGCGCCCGACCAACCCACCTACGTGGCCTCGCCCACGGTCCGCGAGATCACCGCGTTCACCATCGGCGGCACCGTGGAGGCCAGCCACGCCGAAACCGTCACCGACGAGGTCATCGGCGTCTGCGAGGGGGTGCCGGGGCAGAGCTTCCAGGTGGCCAGGCCGCCGGTGGTGCCGAGCGAGGAGCCGTTCGTGGTCGAGGTCGCCGAGGGCGCGGGCTGGGTGGAGTGGACCCGCGTCGACAACTTCGCCCACTCCACCGCGTACGAACGACACATCACCCTGGACCCGAACTCCGGACAGGTGGACTTCGGCCCGGCGGTACGCGAACGCGACGGGTCGCTGCGGCTCTTCGGAGCCGTCCCACCCAAGGGCAGCAC
>NZ_JAGMUE010000840.1:0-570 GCF_019049165.1 Streptomyces sp. AC627_RSS907 | reverse complement strand
GCCACGGCCAACGGCAGGCCGACGTACCCCTGCCCCACTACGACCAGTTTCGTGGTCAAAGGACGCTCCCTAGTCGAAGAATTCACAGACCGAGTCGGCGATGTATTCCACCTGACTGTCGGAGAGGTGGGGCCAGATGGGGATGGCCAGGTTCTGGTCACTGGCGCGCTGCGCGCCGGGCCACTGGGCGCCCTCGGGCGCGAACCGCGCGAACGCGGGCTGCAGGGGCAGCGGCACCGGGTAGTAGACGTGCGTGCCGATGTCCTTCTCGCTCAGCCAGGCGCGCAGGTCCGCGCGCCGCTCCACGAGCAGCGAGTAGACGTAGTAGCAGCGGCCGTTGCGCCCCGCCGGCGGCGCGAGCACGCCCCGGCCGGCCAGCGGCTCGAAGCGCTCCGTGTAGTAGTCGGCGATGCGGGCCCGGCGCTCCAGGCGGTCCTCGAAACCGGCGTGCCGGTGGAGCTGGAAGGCCGCGATGATCTCGTCGAACCGGCTGTTCTGGCCGATCCTGTGGTGCAGGAAGCGGGTGATGCCGTCCTGCCCGTGGTTGCGCAGCATCCGTACGGTGCGGCC
>NZ_JAGMUE010000839.1:0-800 GCF_019049165.1 Streptomyces sp. AC627_RSS907 | reverse complement strand
GCTCCGGCCGACCTTGGAGGTTCCTACGAGCGCGCGCGGGGCCCGTTGGCTGATACGGCTACCCTGGGTGGGTGACGTTCCCTGTAATTGGCATGGTCGGCGGGGGCCAGCTCGCGCGCATGACGCACGAGGCGGGCATCCCCCTCGGCGTCAAGTTCAAGCTCCTCAGTGACACCCCGACGGACTCCGCGGCGCAGGTCGTCGGCGATGTCGTCGTCGGTGACTACCGCGATCTGGAAACCCTTCGTAGCTTCGCACAAGGCTGTGACGTGATCACGTTCGATCACGAGCACGTGCCGATGGAGCACCTGCGGGCCTTGGAGGCCGACGGCATCGCCGTCCGGCCCGGTTCGCGGGCGCTGGTGCACGCCCAGGACAAGGGCGTCATGCGGGCCAGGCTCGACGCGATCGGGGCGCCGTGCCCGCGCCATCGGATCGTCGCCGACCCCGCCGACGTCGCCCGGTTCGCCGCCGAGGGCGACGGCTTCCCCGTCGTCCTGAAGACGGTGCGCGGCGGCTACGACGGCAAGGGCGTCTGGGTCGTGCGCGACGAGGCCGAGGCGGCCGAGCCGTTCCGCGCCGGCGTGCCGGTGCTGGCCGAGGAGAAGGTCCCCTTCGTGCGCGAGCTGGCGGCCAACGTGGTGCGCTCGCCGCACGGCCAGGCCGTGGCGTACCCCGTGGTCGAGTCGATCCAGGTGAACGGCGTCTGCGACACGGTCATCGCCCCCGCGCCCGACCTGGACCCCGAGCTGTCCACGCACGCGCAGCAGCTCGCCCTGCGGATCGCCGAGGAACTGGAC